>JAICKD010000331.1 GCA_025928125.1 Ktedonobacterales bacterium | reverse complement strand
CGGTTGCAGTATGCCTCGACGTTATCCAGGTAGTTGTTGAGCAGGGTACGCGCCGACTCCTCGAAGGAATAGACGAATGCGCGCTGCACTTCCTTCTTGGCCATCTCGTCGTACTCTTTGCGCGCCTCGCTGATAAAGTTGAGGTACTGCTCGCGCTGCTCGCGTGAGATGCTGGTATGCTGGTCCAGCCCGTCGCGCAACGCCCGGAGCGCGTCAATCGCGTTGATGCAGGTGACACCATCCTTCACGAGCGCGCTGGAAAGCCGGTTGATGACATAGCGTGGCGAGATGCCCTCCATGCCCTCACGCTCCGCCTCCTCTTGAAGCTCGCGGATGTCTTTCTGCTTGAACTCTTCCTGGTCCTCACCATCGTAGAGCTTGAGCTTCTTCATCAGGCTCATGCCCACCTTGTTGGACTGCTCCAGCCGGGTAAGAATGGCGAACATACTGGCGACACGCAGCGTATGCGGCGCGATATGCACATTCGTGAGCGCGCTCTGCCCAAGCAGCTTATCGTAGATCTTCACCTCATCAGAGACGCGGAGGTTATACGGTACGCGCACCAGAATGATGCGGTCCTGCAGCGCTTCAGACTTGCGATTGCCGACAAAGGCACGGTACTCCGTCTCGTTGGTGTGCGAGACCACCACTTCGTCCGCATAGATCATCGAGAAGCGGCCTGTCTTGATGTTCTGCTCCTGCGAGAGGGTGAGCAGGACATACAGAAATTTCTCATCCACTTTCAGAAGCTCGATGAATTCCATCATGCCGCGGTTGGCAATGTTCAGCTCACCGTCAAAACGGTAGGCGCGCGGGTCGCTTTCCGTCCCAACCTCACCAATAGTCGAAAGATCAATACCACCCACTAGCTCGGAGATATCCTGGCTTTTCGGATCAGACGGCGTGAACGTGCCGATGCCAGTGCGGTGCTTCTCGCTGAAGGGAATGCGTACCACAGGCACCGACTCGATCTTATTGTCGTAGGTATTCTCCAGCACGTAGCGGCACTTCGGGCAAAGCTCGCCCTCAATGTAGACGCCAAACTCTTTCTCGACATCGGCGCGAAGCTCCTGCGGGATCAAGTGGAGCGGCTCTTCATGCATCGGGCAGTCTCTGATGGCATAGACGGCTCCGGCCTCGGTGCGCGTATACTCTTCCAGCCCATGTTTGAGCAGGCTGACGATGGTGGACTTACCGCCGCCAACCGGACCCATCAGCAGCAAGATACGCTTGCGCACCTCCAGCCGCTGGGCCGCCGAGCGGAAATATTCCACAATCTGCTGCAGCGACTTCTCGATGCCGAAAATTTCCTGATCGAAGAACTTAAACTGTGGCTCGCCGAGGCGGTTGGTTTCCGTGCCGTCGGCCATAATCATCGAATAGATACGCTCGTGCGAGAGCTGCGCCACTGATGGCTGGCGCGTTGCAATCTCGAAGTACTGCGCGAAGGTTCCCTCCCACGACAATGAGCGTTCGCGTTCGCGGTACTCTTCCAGTCGCTTGACAAGGTCCATGCCTTACCCCTCGTTTCTGGCCGCATATGTTCTGGAAACGGCGCGTTAGCGGTCAACCGCCTGCTAGTGGTTCAGGTGGCGTCATGCGCAGGATGGGCAGCCCGGCTCGTCGTTGCCGATTACGCGCGTCTTGCCTGGTGACAGATATGCGCAGGCTTTCTGCTCATGACATAAGACTATTCTTCACACATCCACTGCTGTTGGACATTTGTTCGGAATGGCAAACAGCTAGCGCATCGGCCTAACAGCAACCGATGTGTACTTTCCAGAGGTGACAGGCAGTACCGTTATCGTTCCACGAGAGACTCGGAGAGAGCCGCGTGCGGATTATTCCATATACGCCATGAATTCGGTGGGCGCGCGTCGCGCTATTTTCGCTATGCGACGCTCATGCGCGGAGAAAACTGATGGCTGCTCTTCGGCGAGCGCAGGATGATCGCGTGCTCCCCCTGTGGGAGTCGTTGCCTCGACCGGACACCCGCGCCTGACGCAGCTTTGCGCTCAACAGTCTCCGCAAAGATGCCTGGACGCGCAGCGCTCGGAAGGGGTGAAGAGCACGTGGGCTCGCTGGCGTGGCTATGCCGTGCGGTATAGGCGAGCGGACGTTTCTCCGCCCTCAGGCGGAGTCTCCAGGTGACCTACAGAAAAGCCGATCCAGCATGCGCGATCAAGACCAGCATCAACGCGGGTAGCGGCCTCTCTGAAATCCGTTGTGTCTACGAGTACCCTGTTCTGTTGGAAAGCCTGGCGAGCCTGGCCACTATGCCGAGTCCGCCCACTGTCGTGGAAGCGCTCTCCCGTGAGAATGCCGAGCCGACCGTCTCCTTCATGGATGGCCACATGCTCCGACCGCTTCCACATTCTCTACTCTAATACTACTACTACGCAAGAAGCCCATCTAGGTTCACAAGCGTAACACAGCAATTCAATCATCGCAAGGCTACATCACCCGTCTTTCTACCCCAGGCATTCAACCTCGCTCTGACTAACGCCTATTTGCATATTTCGAGCCAGGCCCGTTCACTTGCTTCGGAATCGGTGTGCGTTCCACAAGTGATCCGGGTGACTCATAGCACTCAGGTGCATGCGCCTGGAGTGACGGGCATGCTATAGTGTCGGCAGTGTCGGCAGGCGACATACGATGCGGTGAAAGGGCTGTTCACGACGGTGGAGAACGGATTGGATCGCGACCACCTGTTATGCCTGGTGCGCGCCTTTGCCGGGAAACGCATCCTGGTGGTGGGCGATCTGGTGGCGGACGAATACATCATTGGCGCACCGCTGAAAGTCTCACGCGAGGCGCCAGTGCTGATCCTCGGTCAGCGCGAACACTACACTGTGCCTGGTGGCGCGATGAATCCCGGCGTCAACGCTCGCACGCTCGGCGCGGAGGTCTTCATCTGCGGCGTCATCGGCGAGGACACATCAGGTGAGCGGCTACGTCGGCGGCTCGCCGAGTATCACATCGCGCTCGATGGGGTATTTTGCGAGGAGGGTCGCCCGACCACTACCAAGTCACGTATCTTCGCGGGCGATAGCCAACTGGTGCGCCAGCAGATCGTGCGCGTGGATGTCATCGACGATTCCGATCTCAGCGATATCTGCAAGGAAGAGATGCTCAGCTACCTACGCGCGACCATCCCGAGCGTGGATGCGTTGATTCTCTCGGACTATGAGACAGGCGTCATCAGCCCCGAAATCATCCAGACCGCAATTCCGCTTGCACGCGAGGCCGACAAGATCATCATCGTGGACGCGCATGGCGATCTCGACCGCTTTCAGGGCGTGACCGCGCTGACGCCGAATCAGCCAGAGGCCGAGGCGACGCTGGGAAGGCGCATCCATGACCGCGCGAGCCTGGAGGCCGCCGGGCGCGAACTGCTGGAGCGCACCAACGCCCAGGGGTTGCTGATTACCCGCGGCAGCGAGGGGATGAGCCTCTTCGAGCGCAACCAGCCGCCGCTGCACCTGCCTGCCTTCTACCTCGGCGAGGTTGCCGACCCAACTGGCGCGGGCGATACCGTCGCCGCCACGTTTACGTTGGCGCTAACCGCCGGCGCGAGCCAGACCGAGGCGGCGACGCTGGCGAATATCGCGGCGGGTCTCGTCATCCAGCGGCTGGGCAACGCCACCAATACGCCCGAGGAGTTGATGGCGGCGGTGCGCGCACAGATGGAGGGCTAGAACGGTGGGCGCGGTCATCGAGCGTGAGCGGCTGGCAGAACTGCTTGCGTCGAAGCGAGAGCAGGGACAGCGTATCGTCTTCACCAACGGCGTCTTCGATCTGCTGCACCTGGGCCACCTGCGCTATCTTCGGCAGGCGCGCCGTCTGGGCGACCTACTGGTGGTCGGCGTCAACAGCGACGAGTCCGCCCGCCAGTTGAAGGGGCCGCAACGACCATTGGTCCCCGAAGCCGAGCGCGCCGAATTGCTGGCGGCGCTCGATTGCGTGGACTACGTGACGATCTTCGGCGAGCGAACTGCCGAGACGACGCTGGCGCTGCTCCGGCCGGAGGTCTACGTCAAGGGTGCGGACTACGCCGAAAGCGCGAACCGCCAGCAAGATACGCTGCTCGACGCGGAGGAGCTACGCCGCGCGCTCACCGATGACGATGGTCTGGGGGAGCGGCTGCCCGAGGCCCACATCGTCGCCGACTACGGCGGCTCGCTGGCGCTGCTAGCCTACTTGCCGGGGCATTCCACCAGCGACCTGATCGACCGCATCGTCGCGCGTTATGGGCCAGACGCCGATGCCCGACCGTGATGACGCGCCCCTCCCCTCGAACATCGCCGACGACGAAACAGCACTCGCCAGCGCGCTAACCTCGCCTCCCGAGAACTCAACCGCTATCGGTGGCGCACGCGGACGCATCATCGCGGCGGCGGCGATCATCATGATCGGGCAACTGCTCAGCAGTGTGCTTGGCCTCGTGCGCATCGAGACGCTCAACGTGCTGTTCTACGGCGCGGCCAGTGGCGCCTTCATCATCGCGCTCCGGCCCATCCAGCAGGTGAGTGATCTGGTCGTGGCTGGCTCGGTGAGCGGCGCGCTGATTCCCACCTTCGTTGACTACGGCGATCCCGCTCACCGCGAGCAATTGCGCCGCGCCTACAGTACCATTCTCAATCTGGTTGTCATCGCGCTTGCCGTTGCCGCGTTGATTTTGCTGCTGGCCGCGCCATCGCTCGTCCCGTTCTGGATCGACCCCAACCTCGTCGGTCCCGTCAGCGAGGCGCTCGCCATCGAGCTGGTGCGCATCGCCGCCTTTGCGCTCTTCGGGCTGGGACTCTACGCCGTCACCTCGGCGCTGCTCTATGCCCTCAAAGAGGTTGTCCTCCCGGCGTTTGCCACGGGCATCTTTCACGTCGGCATCGTCGTTGGCGGCGTGATTGGG
>JAICKD010000217.1 GCA_025928125.1 Ktedonobacterales bacterium | reverse complement strand
GTTCGGAGCGCCGGAGCGCCTCATTCAGTGTCTTTTGCGCGCTGATGTCATGAAAGGCGAGCACCGCGCCGCTCATCTCGCCATCGATCACGATCGGCGACGAGACGTAGGCGACGGAGAACATTGAGCCATCCTTGCGCGTGAAGGTGTCATCGTCAACCGTGGTGATGACGCCCGACCGCAAGACGTGAAGCAGCGGACATTCCTCTTTGGGGTAGGGCGTTCCGTCGGCATGCTGGAAGTGGATCGTCGGGTGCATCTCGCGGCCACGTAGCTCATCTTCCGTCCAGCCAAGCATGCGCTCCGCGGCGGGATTCATGAAGGTGACACGCCCGTGCGAATCCAGCGCATAGGCTCCTTCGCCCAGGTTGTCGATGATGGCGCGTAGGAAAGTGAGCTGGCGGGTATGGCTCTCGGCGGAGTCTCCAGCGCGCTGATCGGAGGGCGATTCGTCCGCGACCGGATCACTCGGCGCGGCGGTTTGGGGTGTGGGCGCCTTGGGTTGGGGGTTCATCGCCTGCCCCTCCTTCGAGCGAGGGTCGATAGGCATCTACATTACACACGAGTACGCCGACAATCTCCCCCCTGTCACCTGGCGCGCCAATACGTCCGGCGAATGAAGCAATAGAGCGTGTAACTCACAGACGAACAGACGAAATGGGAGACTATGCCAGTGTAGCCCGCGCCTGCCGTCTGCGTCAATTGCGTGATGTAAGAATTTGTTCACCAGGCGAAAGAATTTGGTAAGAAGATGCTATTATGTTGCCACTATGGAATCGAGCCGCTCATTGCTGATTTCGCCGCGCTGTTGCGCCATGCGCGCAGGCGAAAGGAGGCCACCGGATGCGCGTGCCGAGCGATGCGCTTGGAGTCAACCGCGATGTGGCGTCGCAGCAGCGCCGCGTGCTCATTGTCGATGATGAAGAGACCGTGCGCGAAGTGGTTGGGCAATACCTGGAGCTTGAGGGCTTTCTGATCTTGCAGGCCTCAAATGGTCTGGAGGCTCTGCGCCTGGCGGAGAAAACGCCGCCTGACCTGGTTATCCTCGACCTGACGCTTCCCGGCATCGACGGGCTGGAAGTCTGTCGCCGTCTACGCGCCGTCAGCGCGGTCCCCATTCTGATGCTCACCGCGCGCGCGGAGGATGTCGAGAAGCTGGAGGGCTTCCATGCCGGCGCCGATGACTACCTCACCAAGCCATTCAATCCGCGCGAGCTGGTCGCCCGCGTCCAGGCGATCATGCGCCGACTGGGCGCGCTCAATGTCCCCGCGATGGTATTCGATGGCGATCTCCATTACGGCGAGATCACCATCCACTCGAACACGCGCCAGGTCGAGCGCAATGGCAGCCCTGTCGGCTTGACGACCAAGGAATACGATCTACTCTATTTTCTTGCCGCGCACCCCAGACAGGTCTTTACCCGCGAGCAGTTGCTGGAACACGTCTGGGACTACGATAACTACGGCGAGGATAGTACCGTGACAGTACATATCCGTCGCCTGCGTGAAAAGGTTGAGCCTGATCCGTCTCGGCCACGCCACCTCCGTACGGTATGGGGCATTGGCTACAAGTTCGAGCCGTAGCGTCCCGGTCAGTACTTCCCGCCGCCCGCCTCCCTGACGGCTTTATTCGCTCCCCTCACTGACTCCTCCATGTGTGCCTCAACCTGTAAGCATCTGGTTATATTTGTCCCATTTCCTGTAAGTCCTGCCGGGTACCCTCTGTGGATGGAGGCAGGTCGTACCACGGACAATTTTCAGGAACGATTGCCAGACAGTTACGACAGTAGCAACATCCAAAGTGAGCGCTTGCCGCGGCGCGGACGCGACCTGTTTGGAGAATCGATATGTATCACGATCAGCAGAATAGCAAAAGCGATGAGTCAGCCGTGACGACGGCCTGGAAGCAACAGGATAGCGTCTATCCGTTCTCTCGCCTGGAATGGGTCGCCCTGCTCGAACTACGGCGTCGATATCAGGCGGGCCATGACCTCTGGAGCGCCCACGAACTGGAGCGTCTGCGGTTTATGCGGTGGCGCTACACAACAGGAAAGGTCGAGTCATAGCGCCATAATCTCCTGACGCGAGATAGTAGCGCTGGGCAAATTCAGACCGCGCGGAGAGCGGGCGAGGAGAGATTCATAGATGCGCGGGCAAGATAAGCATATAGGCGACGATACCCCATCTCAACATCCGGCAACTATCGATGAAGAGCAGATACGCGCCGTCTATCAGCTCATGTACCGCTGTGCGGGCAACCGGGAAGACGCGGAAAGTCTGACGGAGCGCGTGTGTATTCTGGCGCAGCGGAAGGCGCGTGGCCTGCCAGGCGGGCATAGCCTGCAAGAGACACTCTGGCAGACAGCGGAATCCGTGGCTGCGGAGCATCTGCGCTGGCTCTATGGCTCCTTCGAGTCGGCGGATAAGGCGACGCCCACGCGCGAACAAACCGATGCGCCAACGCTGGTCCGCTGCATCCTCGAGAGTCTTCCGAGTCAAGAGCGTGACTTTCTGACGCGCCGTTTTCTCGACAACATCTCGCTGGCCGAGACGGCGGCTACACTGCATCTGACAGTGAACGAGGCGCTGGCGCTCCAGTGGTATGCGCTGTCACAGGCGGCGCAGATTGCTCCTGAGGAGACGCCATGTTGTTCGCCCTGCTGAGCGGCTGTACCATACCACCGTACCTCCATCGGGAGGAGAGATCACCATGATAGACCAGAGACTGTGGAACACCCATATCCACCTGCGCGAACAGCAGTTCATGCGGGAAGCCGAGAACGATTGGCTGGCGAGTGAATGCCAGCGGATACACCATAACCCCAGTCCGCTCGCTGTCGTCCTGCGGCAGGCATTCACCGTCTTCCGCGCCCGCATGGCCGCCGCACACGCAGGGATACAGCCAGGGGAGGCACAGTACCCGACTCGCGACGAAAACGCAGCGGCAATACTTGCCGAGGCCGAGGACATCGCGCGCCTGCACTGGGCCGAACCGTCAAGCAAGTCGGCGCATACACTGAGCGATTGCGCCTGCGACCCATGCTAAAGGCTGTATGACAGCGCCTATGTGCTACACTCTGGCAGAGCATCGCAATGGCAAATAGCGAGGCGAGACCAGGGAGTAGCGTAGTGGGCAGCGGTGCGGGCAATGCGGGCAATGAGCGGGTCGTCTGGGTGACGGGCGCGGGGCAGATTCGCTACTGTAGCAGGTGCGGCAAGCCGGAGGGCGAATGCCGCTGCCGTGAGGAACGGCGCATGGGCAACGCAACTGCCGCCCCGCGTGATGGCTTCGTCAGGCTCTCGCTCGACCGCAAGCAGCGTCGGGGCAAGGCTGTCACCATCGTCGCGGGTCTGCCCGGTGACCTTGCCCAACTGACCGCGTTGGCCCAGCAGCTGCGTAAACTCTGCGGCGCGGGCGGCTCGCTCAAAGACGGCGCCATCGAGCTACAGGGCGATCACCGCGACAAAGTGGAGGCGCGGCTGGTGGCGCTGGGCTACAAGATCAAGCGCGTTGGCGGCTGATTTATGCTTCCCGAATTGCCTTATGGGCTGACTGTAAGCTGGTCGCTGGCCTACCAGCCGCAGTGGGACGAGACGCCTCAGGCCTATGTGGACGCGGGCGTCGTCGGCGTTGGGCGGAGCCGTCGGCTGGCCAGGGCTGAGGATACCCAACGCGGCTTCAAGGCATATCTAGGCGTCCAGCACTGGGATCCCTCGCGCTGGAATCTGCCAGGCGAGGCGCGCGCCGTCTTCTTCCTCTCGCTCTTCCGCGACAACCGCACGCTGGCGCTCCGTACCTATCCCACGATTCCCGCCGCGCTCGCCGCTCTATACGAAGCATGGAACGCGCTCGCCTGACGGTTCGCGGCGTGTTACAGTGTCAGGTGGGAGTGGCGGCGCGAAAGGGGCGTTCACCGTAGGCTGAAGCCTACGGCTAATCCGGGGGTGGACGTATCCGCTCGCCATTCGGATAGATGTTGAACGGGATTAGCCGCGGCATTCATGCCGCGAATGGCCCCCAGCACGCTGTCCGGGTCCAATTCGTAAAGTTCATCATGCCGCGAAGGGCGCCATTGTCCCTACCCAATGCGTAAAGACACTGAGGCTCCGGCGTCACCATACAGAGACGATGGCGCGTCCGCCAGCCTGCCATAGTCAGGAGGCCAGCATATGCATGCGCAAACCGGGACGAATCACCGTGGCGCATCGAACGGGGTGCGGCGGCTGCGCATCGCCCTGGCGCAGATCAACGTAACGGTTGGCGCGCTCTCGGCCAACGTCGAGCGCATCGTGCGCGCGGCCCGTGAGGCGCACAAGGCGGGCGCGCAGATCGTCGTTTTCCCTGAGCTGGCGATACCTGGCTATCCACCGGAGGATTTGCTGCTGCGGCCAGGTTTCGTCGCCGATAACCTGCGCGCGCTGGACGATGTCTGCCGCGCCACCGCCGACATGCCTGGCATGACCGTGTTGGTGGGCTTCGCCGACCGGGGCGCAGACCTCTACAACGCCGCCGCGATTCTGCGCGAGGGCGCCTGCCTGGATGTCTATCACAAGCACTTCCTGCCCAACTACAGCGTCTTCGACGAGGACCGCTACTTCCAGCCGGGTGAGAGCGCTCCGTGCTACGTGATCGATGGCGTGATGGTGGGCGTCTCGATCTGCGAGGATATCTGGTATCCGGGCGGCCCGCCGACTGTTCAGGCGTACGCGGGCGCGGAGGTATTGCTGAACCTCAGCTCGTCGCCGTTCTTCGTCGGCAAGCAGGCTGGGCGCGAGCGGATGCTGGCCACACGTGCCTCAGATACCGGCTCCATCGTCGCTTACTGCAATCTTGTCGGTGGCCAGGATGAGCTGATCTTCGACGGCAACAGCGTCGTCTTCGACGGCCAGGGCGAGCTGATCGCGCGCGCCAAAGCCTTCGAGGAGGACCTGCTGCTGGTTGACCTGGATATCGAGGATGTCTTCCGCACGCGCCTGCATGACCCGCGTCGGCGCAAAGAGAAGGCAGATCGACCGAGCGCCATATCTGCCCCGCTGGTTATCGGCGGCGAGGCCACTCATGCCCATACGTCGCCGCCACCCATCGCCGCGCGGATCGAGCCGCCGCTCTCACGCGAGGAGGAGGCGTACCGCGCGCTGGTGCTCGGCGTCCGGGACTACGTGCGCAAGAATGGTTTCTCCTCGGCGGTGATTGGGCTTTCCGGCGGCATAGATTCAGCGCTTACGGCCGCAATCGCGGTGGATGCGCTGGGGGCCGAGGCCGTGACGGGCGCCTCGATGCCGTCGCGCTACTCGTCTGAGGGCAGCCGCGACGATGCGAAGGCGCTGGCCGACAGCCTGGGCATTCGCTATCTGACGCTGCCCATCGAGCCGATATTTGCCGCGTCGCTCGATGTCCTGCGCGAGCCGTTCGAGCTATTTTCGTCATCGTCTACGCTGCCCGAAGAGAACCTCCAGGCGCGCATCCGAGGCAATCTGCTGATGGCGCTCTCGAATCGCTCTGGCGCGATTGTGCTGACGACGGGCAACAAGTCGGAGATGGCCGTTGGCTATGCGACACTCTACGGCGACATGGCGGGCGGATTCGCCGTGCTCAAAGATGTCTTCAAGACGCTGGTTTACGATCTGGCGCGCTGGCGTAATGCCCAGGCGGGCCGCGACCTGATCCCCGACAACACGATCACCAAGCCGCCATCGGCGGAGCTGCGGCCTGACCAGAAAGACACCGACTCGCTGCCGCCCTATGAGGTGCTGGACCCCATCTTGCAGGCATACGTCGAGGAAGACCGCTCGCCCGCCGCGATTGTGGACATGGGCTACGATGCGGTGACCGTACAGCGCGTGATGAAGATGGTGGAGCGGGCGGAATACAAACGGCGTCAGGCACCGCCCGGCGTGAAGATCACCGAGCGGGCGTTTGGCCGCGACCGCCGTCTGCCCATTACGAACGGGTATAGCAGCGGAGCGGGGTCGCCACGCCCGCATGATGTACGCGAGCCAGCCGAGACGACGCGCACCCGCGCCAGCGCCAATGGTGGCCGTCACACGCGCCGTGGCGGCTAGTACGGCGGATGGGCGGCTCTGGTTCCCCTCTCCCTTTAGGGGGAGGGGTTAGGGGAGGGGGCTGCCATTCAGAGAGGAGGCGTAGGCATGACGCAGCAGGATGTCCTGGCTCTGCGCGACCTGCATGCCTCCGATGAAGGTGGCATCCGG
>JAICKD010000111.1 GCA_025928125.1 Ktedonobacterales bacterium | reverse complement strand
TGCCTGTCGGTCAGCCTTTGAGAGGAGCACTCCTACATGGCCAGTTCATCTGCGCCTCCCACCCGCTTGCCACGCTTACTGTCCGGGAACATCCTGCTGCCGCTCATCATCATCTTCGGCTACGTCGCATTCCTCATCACCGGTATCGATGCCGGTCGTAATGGCGGGCATGATGATGTCCAGCCAATTGCGCTCTATATTTATTTCAGCCTGCTGCTCGTGCTGCTCCAGCTCGCCATCTCGGAGAACCGGACGTGGCCGCGCATCCTCTATATCTTTGTCGCCAGCGGCTTCGCCATCATCTACGCGGGCGAGCGGCTCTTCAATGCCGAGGGCCATCGCCCGGGCAATTTCACCAGCAGCCCCTGGACGTACATCATCATCAATCTGCTGCTGCTGGTCGTCTTCGTAGTCGATGCTATCAATCGTCGCCGCCCCCATGTGGACAGACCCGGCGCGCAGCCGTCGCGGATGTCGCCGATCTCGTATCGCGCGTTCGCCTCGGATTTTGGCGGCCTCGCTATCCTCTTCTTCATCGCCGCGTTCCTGCTGGATACGCTGGGGCAACGCAGTGTCTTGAGTCTGGTCGGCCTCGGGCTGGGGAGCAATCAGAAGCCGTATGTCGCCGTGGACTTCAACCAGCTCTTCGGCCTCCATCTCACCAATGGGCTGAACCGGCTGGAGGTTCTCGACGTTGGGATCGCGGTCCTCGCGATGGCGATCTCGCTACTGTTGCTCGTGATCGTTGGCGCGCTGACGCTCTCCGCCTCCAATACCTCCACGTCGGGCAATGAGCGTTTTGGAGCCGCGATTCGCCGCATCCTCTGGGAAGCGTTCGATCAGACGCTCCTCTCGCTCCGTCTCGTGCTCAGTCCGTTGATCTGGCTCATCCCCGCCTTCAGTATCGGATTCTTCTCGGAGAATATCCTCAGCTACCTCCAGATTTCCGCGCGCGACTCGCAGGCGCAGATCGTGGACCTCTTCAACCCGTTCTCACATGCCAGCCTGACGAACCTGCCAATGCTCGGCATCGTGGTGCTGTTGGGCGCGCTGGCGATTGGCGCCGTTATTGTCTCGGTCGCGGTGGTGGAGCATGATGGCCAGGTGATCCTGAACACGCTGCACATCTTCCGCGTCGCGGGGCGCATCGCTGGGTTGACGCTGGCCTTCTTCTTCTACAGTCTGGCGTTCCTCAACGCGGCGGCCATCCTCTTCCTCGGTACGAAGGCGGAGCCGTTCCAGGTTGGCGCTGGTGGGCTGCTGGCGCTGCTGGTGGGTGGGGCGCTGGCGCTCTACACGCTGCTACGCGACCGAGCGATGGGGCGCACGCCGGTCACTAAAGGATAACGTGTTTCACGTGAAACGTTGGTTGTTCGCGGCAGGTCAGGCGGAAATCATCCGCTTCGCCTGCTGCGTTTCGTTGGTGGCGTGCGTGTGTGTGGCGGCTAGGGCGCTGAGGGGACATTGGTGAAGATGCCCGACCAGTCATGCAGCAGATGGATATCGGGCAGCGGCCAGTAGACGAGCGCGGCTTTGCCGATGATGTCCTTGCGCGGCACCGCTCCCCAGTCGCGTGAGTCGTCGCTATCGCCGCGGTGGTCGCCCAGCACGAAATACTGGTCGGCGTGCAGTGTGACGGATTTCGCGTCGCAGGGACACAACTGCTGGTAGACATACGGCTCATTCAGCGGCTTGCCATTCACGCTGACCGTGCCGTTGGTGTCGATGGTCACGGTGTCCCCGGGAACGCCGATGACCCGCTTGACGAAGTTCTTGCTGGTATCAAGCGGATACTGGAAGACAATGACATCGCCGCGCTGGGGTGAGTGAAAATAGTAGGTCGCTTTATCGACCAGAATATATTCATTGGTGTAGAGAGTCCGCTGCATGCTGGGGCCGTCCACGCGATAGTTCTGCACGAGCAGCCGAACCACCCCAAAGAAGAGAAGCGTCAGAATCGCGACTTCGAGAACCTCACGGAGCAGTTTGGCGCCGGTATGCTCGCCCTGTTCGTCCTCGTATGCGTAGTCCTCATGTCGACTTATGTGCATGGAAGCTCCAGGCTATACAGCTATGCGTAATTATCAACGTTATCTATAGTAACAACGTATCGATGACGGCGCCAGAACCGTCATGTGGAAATCTTCCTTCCGCGCCACCACTCAAGCGCAGTTTGCATGCCAGCCCCGACAGAGAAACTGACATGCGCCAGGCGGTGTAGCGATGCTCGCCATCGTGTACTATCAGATACGAACCAACGCAACACAAGGGTATCATCGAATTGCTGCCTGTGACCAGATTCACGCCCACGACCGTAACCAGCGTAGCACCCGCCCGTTATACTCTTCGAGATATCAATTCACCGCCAGTTGTCCGCTGCTCGCCGCTCGTCTGCCACAGAAGGCCCAGAGGCGTTGTTGCGCCCGCCAGCCAATGGTAGAATGGCCGTGAGTAAGCCTGGTGGCCGCGCCGCGATTGTTGGCGGCAGTGGTGAGGCATAGGTGAGAAGGAAAGTGGAAGGCGGCGACTGTGGATTCACAGCAAGACTGGCGCAGGCAGCGGATGGATCCGAGAGACTCCGGTGGCTCGCGGCAGCAGGACCATAGTGGGACGGCTCGCACGCCGGGTGGGTCGGGCGCCTCGCACGATCCTGGCTTTGAGCCAGATGTCGATCCGCCGTGGGAGCGCCCAAGCGGGCTTTATCCCGCGGTGAAGCCCGCCCAACAGGCCGCCAAAGCGCCCAACCCGCTTTGGGAGCTGGAATCGATGATCGAGCGCTCGTACCCCGGAACGAGCATCGAGACGCTGATGAACACCGGGACCGGGAAGGTACCTGCGGCGGTACCATTGCAACCCGGACGCTCGATCTGGAGCGCGGGGGTCAGCGCGCCCGCCGCGAAAGGCGCTGCCGGGGTTGCAGCTATCCCCGAGGTCGCGGGGTCGGAGGATGACGAGCAGCCATCGATTCAGATGCGCGCGCTCAGCTCCGGCAACCTCGCCCGCGCGACCATCATCGTCACCAGCGCGCTGATGCTGAGCCGGGTGCTGGGTCTGTTGCGCACCTCGCTCTTCGCCAGCGTCTTCGGCTCCACGGCGGACACGCTCAACGCCGATGCCTTCACCAACGCCTTCGCGTTCCCCGACATGCTCTTCACAATCGTCGCGGGCGGCGCGTTGGCCTCAGCCTTCATCCCCGTCTTCACCAGCTATCTCGTCGAGAAACGCGACCGCCAGGCAGCCTGGCGCATCGCCAGTTCGGCGCTCAATATTATCATGGCTGTGCTCGTCCTTCTCGCCATCCTCGGTATCATCTTCACGCGACAGTTTCTGGATCTGACCCTGCCAGAGATTATGGCCAAAAATACAAGCGAACCAGAGACACTGATCGAGCTAACCCGCATCATGCTGCTTCAGCCGATCTTCCTTGGCGGCGCGACGATTACCATCGCCATTTTGCAGGCGCGCCAGTCGTTTGTGCTGCCCGCGCTCGGCCAGGTGATCTACACCGTGAGCCTGATCCTGGGCATTCTCGCGACCCGGGTGGATGAGACAACCCACATCTTCGGCGGCCATCTGGGCATCGCCGGGCCAGCGTGGGGTGTCGTGCTGGGCGCGCTGCTCCAGTTTGTCATCCAGGTTCCCGGGCTGATGCGCGCAAAGATGCAGTACACGTTCTCCTTTGATATCTTCAACCCGGGCATTCGCGAGATGTTCCGTCTGATGGCGCCGCGTCTGCTCAATGCCGTCATTCTCTACCTCTCGGTATTTGTCAACCGGAATCTACTTGGCACCCTCAACATCAATGGGGTGACCTACGGCTACGTGACGGCATTCGCGCTCATCATGCTGCCCAACGGCATCTTTGGGATGGCTGTCTCGCAGGCGGCGTTTCCAACGCTGGCGGCGCTGGTCTCGGCGGGTGAGTGGACACGGCTGCGCGATACGATCACGCGCACCGTCAAGGGCATTATCTTTCTCGCGGTGCCTTCGGCGTTTGGCATGATGATTCTGGCGGAGCCGATCTGCCGTGTGATTCTTGGACACGGCGATTTCTCGCTCGACCAGCTGCCATACTTCACCGGGCCGCTGATCTTCTTTGGCATCGGACTGGTGGGTCTCTCGCTGGTCGAGATCCTCACCCGCAGCTTCTACGCCTTGCAGGATACACGCACGCCGACGCAGGTGAGCATCTACCAGTTCATGTTCAGCATCGGCCTGAGCGTCGTGCTGCTCGCCCCGATGGGCGCGAACGGGCTGGCGCTGGCCTCGTCGCTGGCGTGGCTGGGCGAGGCGCTGGTGCTGCTGCTCTTGCTCCGGCCGCGGCTCGCGGGACTCGACCTGAAGGCTATCGGCGTCTTTCTGGTCAATGTGATCGGCGCGAGTGTCGTGATGGCGCTGACGGCGCTGCTCATCTACGACCTGGGCGAGCTGGTGCTGCCGACGAGCGTGGCGCGGCCGGGTATTACGTCGGTGTACATCATCATTCGACTGGCGGTAGCCATCCTCGCGGCGACGGGCGTATACTTTGGTATCTCGCACTTTCTGGGTACTGACGACGTTATGCCGCTGGACCGAATCGTCCGTCGCGTGTTCCGCCGTTGATCGTGACTTCGCTGAGAACTATCAGCGCGTGCTTTGGCCTCTGCCACCGACGGCAGCGGGCGTCGGAGAAGGGGGCCGGTTGTGATTGGTGATCCTCGCCAGGGTCCATATCCATACTATCCTGGCATGAATAAAGGTCGCGCTGGCTCAGTTGGCTCACTCATCCTGCGCAGTATCAACTGGGGTATCGTCGTTGGTTTCCTGCTCGTCTTCGGCTTTTTCGGCTGGATCCTCTGGCAGAACTCGCCGAGCACGACTGCGCTGGGAACGGTAGGATTCGTGCTGGTGGGCTGGGTCTTCAGCCTCTGCCTCCACGAGTTTGGTCACGCGGTGACGGCGGTGCTTGGCGGCGACACCAGCCCTGGCACGATTCGTTACCTCAGCTTCAACCCACTGCACTATGTCAATCCCCTCCTGAGCATCATCATGCCAGTGATCTTCATCCTGATTGGCGGGATCGCGCTGCCCGGGGGCGCGGTCTACCTGCGCCGCGATTTGATTCGCAGCCGTGCCTGGCAGAGCGCCGTCTCGCTGGCGGGGCCTCTGGGCAACTTCCTCTTTTGCCTGGGGCTGGCGCTGCCCTGGCGACTCGGCTTGCTGAGCGGCCACCCAACGTTGCAGGCAGCCGTGGCCGTCCTGGCGTTCTTTCAGGTGGCGGCCATCGTGCTCAACCTGTTGCCGATTCCGCCGCTCGATGGATTTGGCGTCATTATGCCCTGGCTGCCACGACAGTTTGCCCAGGCGGCTATGTCGGTCGGCATGTATGGGTTTATCCTGATCTTCGTGCTGCTCTGGTTCGTTCCGCAGGCAAATTATGCGTTCTTTAACGTAGTGTTCAATATCCTGGCCGCCGTTGGTATTAGTCCTTTTCTTGCGGCTGTGGGCTTGGACAACCTCTTCTTCTGGCAGCGTTAACTGCGGGCGTTTCACGTGAAACGCTGATGAACGCCATCGGAAAACTGACGGCTAGCTGCGCTGGCCCGGTTCGTGTACACTGCGAGGGATAGTACAGTCGCTATCCTCTCGCAGGAGCTACACAGATGCCCGACACCTCTGATTCTAGTCGCCCAACAGATTCGCCGTCTTCGCAGAGTCCCACGCGCCAACGTCGCCGGTTGCCCCATCGTGGACGTCCCGAGCCATTGCGGCCCGCCAGTCGGTTGCTGCGCATCGCCGGACCCGGCCTCATCACTGGCGCATCTGATGATGATCCCTCAGGCATCGGCACGTACTCGCAGGTGGGCGCTGCCTTCGGCACGGGCTTTCTCTGGATGGCGCTCTACATCCTGCCGCTGGTGATCTGCGTGCAGGAGATGTGCGGACGCATTGGCCTGGTGACGGGGCGCGGGATCGCTGGCTGTGTGCGCCGCTACTCCAATCGGCAGGTGCTTTTGGGCGCGGTGCTACTGCTCTTCATCGCCAATACCATCAACGTTGGCGCGGACCTCGGCGCGATGGCCGCCTCGGTTCAGCTGCTGGCGCCCGCTGTCCCCTTTGGCGTGATTCTCATCGTCTTCGCGGTGGGCATCCTGCTGCTCGAAATCTTTGTTCCCTATCGCTACTATGCGCGCATTCTCAAGGTGCTGACGCTCTCGCTGCTGGCGTATCTGGTGACGGGCATCCTGATCCATCCCGACTGGTTCTCGCTGCTGCGGGAGACGCTCGTTCCGTCGATTCAGCTGACGCCGGAGTTTCTGGCGCTGGCCGTCGCCGTGCTGGGGACGACGATCAGCCCGTACCTCTTCTTCTGGCAGGCGGCGGAGGAGGTTGAGGAGGAGCACGAACGCGAAGAACAGAAGGAGCATCTGGCAGCCATCGGCCAACCAGCGCCTGTGAAGCCGGGTGGGCATCAGGGCCACCTGCGTCGTGCCATGCGCGCGCTACGGCTCGACACCGCGCTGGGCATGACGGCGGCCTCGGCGACCTTCTGGTTCATCGTCATGGTGACTGGGCTGACGCTCCACGCCCACGGCATTCGCAATATCGCGACGGCGGCCCAGGCGGCGGACGCGCTCCGGCCGCTGGCGGGCGACCTGGCTGGCCTCATCTTCGCGCTGGGCATCGTCGGCACCGGCCTGCTGGCGATTCCGGTGCTGGCGGGTTCGGCGGCCTACGGTATCGCCGAGGCGTTTGGCTGGCGCGAGGGGCTTTCGGAGCGGGTCGATCATGCCCGCGGGTTCTACGCGGTGATCGCCGCCGCGACGCTGATCGGCTTGGGACTGAATTTCCTCGGCATCAATCCGATTGCCGCGCTTGTCTACACCGCCGTCATCAACGGCATCGTCGCCGTGCCGCTGCTCGTGTTGCTCTTGCTGATCGCCAACAACCGCGCCATCATGGGCGACTTCACCAACAGGTGGCTCTCGAACGTCGTCGGCATCCTAACGACCGTCGTGATGGCAGCGGCGGCGGTCGCGCTGGTCATCTCGCTGCTACCCCATTGAGATGGCACCCCGCCCATCTCGCTATCGATGGGCGAGGCGTCGTCGTCTCGTTTCACGTGAAACGCTGGCTCACGGCTGGATGGCGATACGCATTGCGCCCTCGGTTGACAACTGCTGTAGCGCTGGATCGAGGTGGTCGCCCACCTCAACCATCGCGGCGCGGGTCACGCTGCGCAGGTCGGTGAGGCTTGCCCGTAGCGCGTCCGCCAGCGTGGCGTCGTCGGTCGCAATCTGGAGTCTCGCCAGCTCGCGACCCAGCGAGAGGCCATGCTCGCTCTTGTAGCGGCGCACCACCGTCGCGATTGCCACTAGCGCGTCGCCCGCCGCCTCAGCCGCAACATTGTCTCTGCTGGTGGGAAGCGATTCCAGCGTTGGCCAGGCCGAGCGGTGAATCGAGCCGCCCTCGTCGGCGAAGAGCGTCGTGTAGATCTCCTCGGTGACGTAGGGCAGGAACGGCGCGAAGAGCTTGAGCACGGTCAGCAACGCCATACGGAGAGAGTAGCGCGCGCCCTCGGCCAGCGGATCGGTCGCATCGTAGAGCCGCATCTTCGCCAGTTCCAGATAGTTATCGGCGAGCGCGGTCCAGAAGAAGCTCTCCGTCTCCGCCTTCGCCGTGGCATAGTCGTATTCAGTGAGCAGCGTCGTTACGCGCTCGACCAGCCGCCGCAGCCGCGCCAGCAGCCAGCGATCCGTCGGCGCAAGCGCGGGTGGTGGCTCAGGCGCGCTGTAACTTGCCAGCGCGCGTTCGCCGAGACGCGCCACGTTCCAGAGCTTGGTCGCCAGTTTCGCGCCCGCCTGGATGCGTTCCTCGCTGATGATCGTGTCTTTGCCGAAGCCGGTGCTTGCCGCCCAGTAGCGCACGGCATCGGCGGAGTATTTGCCGATCATCGCCTCAGGTGTCATCGGCCCACCACCACGGCTCTTGCTGATCTTCCCCGCGCCCTCCGGGGCCAGCCCCCAGCCGGAGATGGCGA
>JAICKD010000213.1 GCA_025928125.1 Ktedonobacterales bacterium | reverse complement strand
TGCCGCGTCGCGCCCAACGGCCAGGGCTGCTACGCCGTCTCATCATGCGACACCGCGCCTGTGCTGATCGCGCTGGATGCGACGGTGCGCATCGCGGCGCGAGACGGCGAGCGCGTTGTCCCGGTGAGCGCGCTCTACCACGACGACGGCATCCATCCGGTGCGCCTGCGCGATGACGAGGTGCTGTGCGATGTCACTGTGCCGTCGCTGGCCGATGGCTGGCGCTCGACCTATCTCAAGTACCGGGTGCGCGGCTCCTTCGACTTCCCGATTGTCGGTGTGGCGGCAGCGGCGCGCTTCGAGGGCGACCGCTGCACGCAGGCGCGGGTGGTGCTCCAGGCGGTCGCGACCCATCCGGTTGCTCTGCCCGCTGTAGACGGAATGCTGCAAAACCAGCGCTGGACGCCCGAACTGCTCGATGCCGCCGCCGAGGAGGCCTACCGCGCGGCGCACCCGATGGATAACACCTCAGGTACGATCGCGCTGCGGCGGCGGATGGTCCGTGCCTACACTCGCCGCGCGCTCGAATCGCTGCTGGCGGGGTGAAGAGCGGACTGCCACGACGGCTGGCGACTAAAGTCGCGCCTAGACGGCCTGCGGCCACCAAGTCCGCCTGCGCGGATTGCCCAGGCAGACGCTGGCTGGCGAGTTACGCGGTCGGTGACGATTCTCTGGAACCCGCGCAGGCGGGTTTTGTGGCCGACCAACAGGGAGGCCCTTCAGGCGCGGTTTTAACCGCCCGAACTCATTCAGGCGCTCAGCCCTCTACGCGCAGGACAACCTTGCCACGCGCGTGGCCGCTGGCCGCCGTTTCCCAGGCCTCGCGCGCCTCGGCAAGCGGAAATACCTGGCTGACGACCGGCTGAATCTGCCCCGCGTCGATCAAATCGCCAATCGCGCGCAACTGCTCGCCGCTGGGCTCGACGATGAACCAGACGAATCGCGCCCTGGTTTGTGCCGGATCGTCCGCCGGGCGCGGGCTGACGACCGAGACCATCACGCCGCCATCTTTCACCGCCTGCCAGGAGCGCGCCAGCGTCTCGCCGCCCACCGTATCGAAGACAACATCCGCGTCGTGAACCACCTCCTCGAAAGGCGTGGTGGTGTAGTCGATTACCTGGTCAGCGCCAAGCCCGCGCAGGAAGTCGTGGTGGCGGGTTGAGGCGGTTGTGATCACTCGCGCGCTCGCCCAGTGCGCGAGCTGCACTGCGTAGCTGCCCACGCCGCCAGCGCCGCCGTGAATCAGCGCCGTCTGCCCTTTCGAGAGATGCGCGTGGATGAAGAGCGCCTGCCACGCGGTGAGCGCCGCCAGCGGGACAGCCGCCGCCTGGACCATATCGAGCATCTGTGGTTTGGGGGCCAGTTCGTGTGGCAGCGCGATGGCGTATTCAGCCTCTGCCCCGTCGCGGCCAAACGCCGTCAGCGCGTAGACTTCGGCGCCGATGGCGAATTCAGTGACCCCAGGGCCAACCTCCGTCACCACACCGGCAAGATCGTGGCCAGGGATGGGCAGCGGGCGTGGGTCGCCAGCGGCCGTCTGGTAGGTCTCATCCCAGGTCAGTTCCGTGGCGATAATGGCCGTCGCGCCGACATGCGCCAATACTTCGCCAGGGCCGGGCTGGGGCTTTGGCGCATCATCGTAGCTGAGGTGGTCTGGCCCGCCACGGCCATGCACGCGGATCGCTTTCATGAGTGGTCGCGCTCCTTTCATGATCTGGACCTGCTATCCTTCACATCCATGTCGCACATACTCATCATAGCGTGGGCTGATGACGACGTCGATGACAAAATGAGCGCCAGTGACGTTTCCGGCGCGGTCGCTCGCCAGCAACGGGAGCAGCTTTAAAATGCCCTGAGAGTCTTCGGCAACCTCGTCTGCTTCTTGAAACATGAGTTACCGCTCATGTATGATGCGAGTGGCGACGTAATACCTGTATATTTGAGTCAGGGCGCGCTTATCCTTCAAGAATCGGGAGGTGATATGGCGACAATGGTCACAGAGACGACATATACCTATCCGCCAGGACCGAGGGGCTTCCCAGTCTTCGGCAACCTTCCACAGTTCCAGCGCGATCCGCTGACCTTTCTCGAAGGCCTCCATCGCGCGTATGGTCCCATCGCGACCGTCCACATGTTCAGCGAGCCTATCGTCTTCGCCTTCCGCCCGGAGCATGCCTACGACCTGCTGGTCGAGCGCGCCCGCAGTGTTGGCGTCGGCGAGCGACCGGGGCTGCGCGCGCGGCTCGGCGTCTCGCTGCTTACCACCGACGGCGCGATGCACCGGCGACAGCGGCGACTCGTGCAGCCAGCCTTCCATCGCAAACGCGTCGAGGGCTACGCCGAGATCATGACCAGCCAGACCGTCGAGATGCTCCATGGCTGGCATGTCGGCGACGAGATAGATTTTGCCGCCAGGTTGCGGGAGCTGACGCTGCGCATTATCATCAAGGCGCTCTTCGATCTGGACCTCGCCGAGGAAGGCACGCGACTGAGCCGCATCTTCGCCACAGTGGTAGATGCCCAGCCTTCCGGGTTCGGCACGATGCTGCCGCCCGCGCTGCTTGGCCTGCCGTTCATGCCGGGACACGCCGCGCGCGAGATGGTGCGCTCGGCCGCCACCGACCTGGACGCCTTCGTCTATGGCTTGATTGTCAGTCGCCGGGCGGAGGGCGTGGATCGCGGTGACGTGCTCTCGATGCTGCTGGAGGCGCGCGACGAAGATGGGCAGCCCCTCGGTGAGGTCGAGATTCGCGACCAGGCAATGACCCTGATCGCCGCGGGCCACGAGACCACCTTTACCGCGCTCTCCTGGACGCTCGATCTGCTCTCGCGGTGGCCAGAGGCCTATGCGCGGCTCCGCGCCGAGGTGGCCGACGTGCTCGGCGGAAGCGTGCCAGGCGCCGCCGATCTTGCCCGGCTGCCCTATCTGGACGCCGTGATTCAGGAATCACTGCGCCTGCGACCGCCCGCGTGGTCTATCAACCGGACGCCGCTGGAGCCGATCACGCTGGATGGCTACACCTTCCCTGTCGGCTCATCGCTGATCGTCAGCCCGTGGATTCTGCATCGCGAGCCGTCTATCTGGGGTGACGCCGAGGTCTTCCGCCCGGAGCGCTGGCTCGATGGCAGCACAGAGCATCTACCGCGCGGCGCGTATTTCCCCTTCGGACTGGGTCCGCGTATCTGCATTGGCATGCCGCTGGCCGAGATGGAGATGCGGCTCGTGCTGGCGACGATACTCCAGCAGGTCACGCCGGTCGTCGTGCCGGGCTTCCGCCCGATACCACGCCCGCGCGTCACGCTCCGGCTGGCGAATGGGCTGCGAGTGCGGCTGGAATCCGCCGGAACAGCGACACCCGCCTCGGCGTTGCCGAAGGTCGTGTGATGGTCCCCGACGTTCCACTACGCAGGCAACCGCGCCAGCCGCGCGGCCAGCGCCGTATCGAGGCGATCCTCGACGCGGCGGAGCGTGTATTCGCCGGGATGGGCTACGAGGCCACCAGCACCAACCAGATCGCGGCGGAGGCTGATACCTCCATCGGCTCGCTCTACCAGTTCTTCCCCAACAAAGAGGCCATCCTGCGGGCACTGGTCGCGCGTTCACAGGAGCGGATGCGCGAGGTGCTCGAAGGGGTATTCGCCAGCGACCCACGTGATGAGCTATCACCCGACGAGTTGCTGGATCGCCTGCTCGATCCGCTCATTGCTCTGTATGCGCGTGGCTACCGCATGCTTGCGCTGTTCGTGGCGCTGCCCCGCATCGGCGACGGCGCGCAGGCCGGAGAGCCGCTTGTGGCGGAGATCATATGGCGGCTGGATGCGCGCCTCGCGCGTCGCATGCCTGGGCTATCCGCAGAGCGCCGCGAACTGTCGGTGCGGATGATTGTCGAGACGGTCCGCGCGCTGATGCCGCTGATGACGACCGCCGAGGGCCAGGTGCGCCCGGAGGCCGTCACGGAGCTGAAGCGGATGCTGCGCGCCTATATCGCGGCGGGGACTACGGCGTATCAACTCCGAACGGGTCAGGCTGGTATAGCGGGATAAGGTTCTCTTTGCTGGAATGTTGTTGCTATGGCGACCGGCCCTCTCCCCCTAACCCCCTCCCCTAAAAGGGAGGGGGAATCAGACCCAGAGCGCGCGGCTTCTGGCTCCCCTCTTTAAGAGGGGCTGAGGCGCGAGGTGGATAGCCACGAGGTTTCTAGTGCGTATCTCTGGCTCCCCTCCCTTTTAGGGGAGGGGCTGGGGGAGAGGGCGGTGGCCCCAGTGACAACATCCCAGGCAAAATAGGATAAGGCCCGCTCGCGTCGGGTTGTCTGGGCATATGCGCGCGCTATAGCGTCGAGACGTTCATCTGCTGCTCGCGCCAGTCGCGGATCATGGTGGCGTGCAGCGGATAATGGCTGTAGGTATCGAGCCGCAGGCGGTGGCGGAAGCGCGTCTCGGTCGCGAACTGCTCTTCTGGCACACGCCGAAGATAGGCGATGAGCTGGCGGTGCGTCTCCTCCAGATGCCGCTGGACCTCGGCGAGCGAGAGAGGGCGTTTCGCCTCCGTCATCCGCGCGTTGAACGCGTCGATGCCACCGTAGCTGGCGTAGCGCGGCGGTCGGCCTCCCGCGAGAACCAGCGGGAGGTACTTCAGCGCCTCCTCCTCCCATGTGGCAACGTGCGCCAGCATATCTTTCACCGACCAGTCGCCCGCGATGCCCGGCGCCATCATCTCCGCCTCAGTTAGCCCGGCATATGAGTCCCCAAGCGCGGTCCATGCGTTGTCAAGCCGGGCCAGGAGTTGCTCTCGATTCATCGTCTGCCAGTCACTTTCTCGCACTGCCATCCACATGCCATACATATGGATGAAACAGTGAGATGTCGCGCTTCGATTCAGCCATTTCGCGGTGTATCACTACGTGGGTGGTATTGTATGCTGATGGCGAGGTGATCCACATGCACGATATCGCACTGCTGATCAATGTGGCCGTCGCGCTGGTGGCCGCCCTACTTGGCGGCTTGCTGGCGCGCCGTATCGGGCTGCCCACGCTCGTCGGCTACCTCATCGCTGGGATCATCATCGGGCCGTTCACGCCGGGTTTTGTCGGCGATACCGCGACAATAAGCGAACTGGCGGAGCTTGGCGTCATCTTCCTGATGTTCGGCGTCGGCCTGCATTTCTCGCTGCGTGATCTCTGGGCGGTTCGGGCGGTCGCCATCCCCGGCGCGCTGGCGCAGATGGTCATCATCACCGCTGTCGGATTCGGCCTGGCGCGCTGGTGGGGCATGTCAACGGCCTCCGGGCTGGTGCTTGGCGTGGCGCTCTCGATTTCCAGTACGGTCGTGCTCTTGCGCGGCCTGATGGATAACGGTCTGCTCAATACCTCACATGGGCGGGTCGCCGTTGGCTGGCTGGTCGTCGAAGATCTGGCGACCGTACTGATCCTCGTCCTGCTGCCCGCCTTCACCGAGAAGACTGGGGCGCCGGTCTGGCAATCGGTGGGGCTGGCGCTGCTGAAAGCGGCCATCTTCGCGGCGGTGATGCTGATCGTCGGAACGCGCTTCGTTCCCTGGTTGCTGCTGCGGATCGCGCATATGCAGTCGCGCGAGCTCTTCATCATCACGGTCGTCGTGATTACCGTTGGCACGGCCGTCGCCGCGGCGGAATGGTTCGGCGTCTCGCTGGCGCTGGGCGCATTCCTCGCCGGGGTGGTCGTCAGCGAATCGTCCACCCGGCATCAGGTGAGCGCGGAGGTGTTGCCCTTCCGCGAAACGTTCACGGTGCTGTTCTTTGTCTCGATAGGCATGCTCGTCAATCCGGGCAACCTGCCTGGGAACGTCGGTGGAATCCTGGCATGCACCGCCGTCGTTGTGGTCGGCAAGGCTGTCTTGACCATGCTGTCCGGCTTCGCGCTGCCCACCCCGGCGAAGACAATACTGGTTGTGGCGGCGGGACGGAGCCAGATCGGCGAGTTCTCATTCCTGCTGGCGCAATCGGCCATCCTGGTGGGGATCTTCAGTTCGCAGCAATATTCGCTGGTGTTGGGCGCCGCGATTCTCTCGATCCTGCTCAATCCGTTTATGCTCCGGCTCATCGCGCCCGCGGAGTCACTCTTGCGCCGCACGCCGAGGCTCTGGCGTCGCCTGGATCGCCACGGCACGCCACCGCAGGCCCCCACTGAGGGGATGAGCGGACACGTTGTCGTCGTCGGATATGGGCGCGTCGGCGAGCATATCGTCACCGTGCTGGGTCGTCTGGGGATAC
>JAICKD010000010.1 GCA_025928125.1 Ktedonobacterales bacterium | reverse complement strand
TGTGAGCCTGACGGCTATTAGCATTCTCGTGGACCAGGCTGTCTTGGGCCTCTTGCGCGAGAGACTTCAGGTGGTGCGCAACACCGTCTTCGCGGCGACCAAGCTCATCGCGCTGGTGGGGTTAGGTGTCTGGGTGCTTGGTGGCGCGCAGACCTCAGCGCTGGCGCTCTACGGCATCTACGCGACATGGCTGGCGGGCAATATCATCTCACTGGTTGTCGTCTTCCTCATCGTAGAGGGAAAGCCATCCGCCGCGTGGTGGCATCGCCCCAGCTGGTCGCTCTTGTGGTCGTTGAGGCGTAGCGCCGCCGCACACCACATGCTCAATATGGCCATGCTGGCGTCTGGTCTGCTGCTGCCCGTCGTCGTCGCATGGCTGCTCTCCACGACAGCTAACGCCTACTTTTATACCGCCTGGATGATCGCGGGCTTTGTGCGGACGGTGCCTGTCACGCTGAGCATCTCGCTCTACGCCGTGAGCGCGACGGACCCACGCGCGCTGGCGCAGAAGATGCGTTTCTCGCTCGCGCTGTCGTTCCTCGCCGTGATCGTCGCCAACGTGATTCTCTTCGCGGGCGCGGATCCCATCCTGTCGGTCTTCGGCGCCTCCTATGGCGCGCATGGGACCTGGAGCCTGCGCATCTTCGGGCTGGCCGTCCTCCCGTTCATCGTCAAGGGCCACTATGTGGCGATTCACCGGATTCGCGGCACGGTCGGAAAGACGGTGCCGCTCATGGTGTTCGGTGGCGTTTTGGAAGTGGGCGGGGCAACGCTGGGCGCCGTGCTGGCTGGGCTTCAGGGACTTAGCGTTGCCTGGCTCATCGCCGTCAGCGTTCAGGTGTTCTTCATGGCGCCGACCGTCTATCGCGTAGCGGCAGGTTCACCTGCTCTCAACCCGCAAACATCTGGGCGTTTCGGGCATGAGAGCGCGGACCACGCGGAGGCGTAGCCATGTCAGACTGTACCATGCAAGCGTATGGTGAGATACAGCGTGACGCAATTGGGGGAGGCTAATTGCATGATAGAAACTTCTACCAGGGGAGCGCAGACTCACAGCATACTCTCGAATCTACGACATCGCTGGCAATTCTATCTCGCCATTGGGCTGTTGATCGGCCTAGTGCTCGGCATCCCCGCAGCGCAGATCTTTGGCCGGATCGGGTCGCTTCTTCCCTGGTCGGGCAGCGGGAATCTGGTGCAAAACGGCTCGTTCGAGCATCTCGACGGCTGGAATTATGTCGTGCGTCCGGGATCGAGCGCGGCGTTCAATCAGGACAACTCACAGCAGGAAGACGGGCTGTATTCGCTCAACATCAACGTCATGCTGGCAGCGCCGACCCACGCCTGGTACATCCAGGTCTTGCAGAGCAATATTCCGCTGCAAGCGGGCCATGCGCTGGAGTTGTCGTTCTACGCGAAGGGCGACGCGGGTACAACCGTCGAGCCCCTGCTGCAGCAGGCGATTGATCCCTTCGCAATCTATTTCGACCGGACGGCGCATCTGACCTCCGCCTGGCAGAAATACAGCTTTACGTTGAAGCCGAGCGTTTCCGACCCTAAAGCCAACCTGGTCTTCAACCTGGCGAACGCGCCCGGCCAAATCTGGATCGATAACGTGGCGCTCGCCGCCACCTCCGCCTCAGTTTCCGCAAACGCGGTGCAGATTCCTACGACAGCGCCCACCCCAACCGCGACGCCGCTCCCTATCCAGGCTCCGGCTGGCTGGAAGTTAGCCTGGCACGATGAGTTCGACGGCTCGGCGGTGGATACGTCGAAGTGGAATGTCGTTGATGTCGCTCCGGGAGGCTACTACATTAGCAGTCTGCATGACGGTCTGCAAGCCTGGACACCAAAGGCGGTGAGCGTCAAGGGTGGCATCCTGCGTTTCACTAGCTCTCAGCAAAACGTCGATGGCCATAACTACGCCTCGGGCGCGCTCACCACGCAGGGCAAATACTCCTTCCTGTATGGGCGGGTAGATGTCCGCGTCCGCGTGCCAAAGGGGGATGGCATGTGGCCCGCAATCTGGACGCTGCCAGTACACAACACTGCGGTAGGCATCGCCAGCTACGAAACGGATATCCTCGAGCTGCTGGGGCAGGACCCGACGACTGCCTATATCGCGCAGCATTCGGCGGGCTATCAACGGAGCTTTTGCACAGCGACCGGCGTTGACTTCTCGGCGGGCTTCCACACATTTACGATGGAGTGGGACCCTGGCAAGATCGTGTGGCTGGTTGATGGCGTGCAGCACTGCCTGATCACTATCGGGGTGCCGAATGTGCCGATGTACCTCATCATGAACACGTATGTCGGTGGCAGTTGGCCCGGCCCTCCCGACCGCACGACCGTATTCCCACAGTACACTGACTTCGATTACGTGCGCATCTACACCCGCAGCTCGTAGCCGCCCGGCAGCGCCGCTCAGTTCGTTTCCTTGCCAAAGATGTATTTCGCGATGGTATGCCCGACGAATCCCTGGGCCGCTTTGAAGACTGGGGCCGGATCGCTCCGGTCGAGATAATCGTAGCGCGTCGGCTTCAGGCATGAGACGCAGAAGTCGGCGACCGCGCGGGCGGGTCGTGGCTGGCCGGGCCGGTTCGGCTTCGTCACCAGGTCGAATGTGGCGCGGATGTCGCCGCCCAGGTAGCGCATCCACACGCCGGGCCTGTATGGCTTCATGGGGTCGATTTTGTCGCCGCTCGCCCATTGATAGAGCATGTATGGCACGTCGACGCCAGCGCTGACGGCGAGATTGACGTCAGCCGTCATCCGGGGATTGATCTCCATCAGGTATGGGTGGCCGTCGGCGCCCCGGCGAAACTCGACCTTGCTGAATCCATCGAGGCCAAGAGCGCGTATCAGACGCTCAGCTTGCGAACTGGTATCCTCGGGCGGCTCGATCAGTTGCCAGAGGACGGATGTGCCGCCGAGCGGCGGCTCCATACGAAGCGCCCAGACGGCGAAGCGCGCATAGATCGTGTCGTGCGCGTACATAAAGCTGACCGATTCGCGGCGGCCCAGCAGCAGTTGCTGGAAGGAGACCGTTGCGCCCAAATCGGTCAGGCGTTCGACCGCGACCGCGGCCTCGTCTCTGGAAACCACCAGCTCGGAGACGACGCGCTGGTTGCCGCGCGATGACTCGGCCCACGACTGCATCGGCTTGACGACCGCTGGCAGTCCGACCTCATTGAGCGCCGCCGGAAGCTCATCCACGCCATGTAGGATCACACTGCGCGGCACATGCAGACCCAGTTCCCGCGCAACAGCCAGCGTCTTCTCCTTGTTCACCGCAAGCTCGAGCGCCGCTTCGTTGGCGAGGGCAAGGCCGACATGCGGACGAAGCCGCTCGCGCGCGCGCCGCAACGCCTCGATGGTCCCGTCAGCCGCTGGAATCACGACCCCTACCCGATGCGTCTCCAGTAATTTTTCGACGAACGCCACGCTGGCATCCGGGTCGGCGTCGGGGTCGTCTCCCTGCCGTGGCGCGACAAATCGGTTGGCGCACCAGCGCGACGAAAAGGCCGGGGCCGTCGCAATCGTGTCGGCGGCGGCGACCCGCAAGCCGCGACGACCGAGCGAGCGAACGGTCGCCAGCGCCTGGCGCGCGCGCGCGTCGAGCATGAGCGCATCGTAGGTAGTCGATGGCCTGTTGGCGGCGCTCTTTGTCACAGTGGCCTTCCCTTGTCGCCAGGAACGCGATCAGCATCGAGCCGATCCGTCGCGTCACTCTCGCCAGGGCGCGCCATGCCACTGGTTGTCGCGCGGCGGCTCATGCCTGTGAGATTGCGCAGGCGCGATAGGGCGAAGACATGCCAGATACCCACCGCCTGCGCCGCCAGCACGGGAATCGGCTCATCCGGGTCAGTAGAGATGCGCCGCAAGAGGTGAGGCTCCGTCGCGGGTGTATTGTAGCCTGGGATCGTCGTGACCGCCCAGCGATAGCCTGCCTCCCCCACCGCTCGAACCGCCCGCTCGTCGATATCCTCACCCTTGCCGACCGGATACGCGAAGGCGTTTATCTGACGCCCCAGACCCTGTTCCAGCGCCACGCGACATGCGACGACCTCGTCACGTACCTCGGCGGGATCGCTCAAGCAGGCGAGGATGGGGTGATGCATCGTGTGCGCGCCAAAGGTCACGAAGGGATTCGCCAGTAGTTCGTACGCCTCATCCCAACCAAACGGCAGCGTATCAGGGTCGTCGCTGGTGGGATCGCTCGGAGCGTCGAGAGCGGCGCGCGTTGACGCGATGAAGCTCTCCCGCGCGCTGACCGCGCTTGCTGTGCGCACGCGGGCGTCAATCCATTGCTGTAGAGCAATCTGATCCGCTGGCTGGGCGAGTGAGTAGGTATGTTTCTCTACGGTCACCTCTTTCTCGCGGGCGTCACGGACCATCGCCTCGGCCTCGTACCACCAGAAACGCTGGTGTGATTCCATATATCCCGGGACGAGAAAGAGTGTGATCGGCACGCGAAGCTCTGCGGCCAGCCGTGCCGCGTGGGCATAGTTGTCGTAGTAGCCGTCGTCAAACGTAATCACCAGCGGGGTACGACGATCGCGGCCCTGTGAGGGGGGCGCTGCTGGCGCGCTGTTCGCCCCGTCACGAGAAGGCGGCGCATAGAGATCTTCCAGGGCGTGATCGAGCGAGAGAACCCGGTAATGATGGCGGAGATAGTGGAGATGCGCGCTCAGGTCGCCGATTGCCGCCCGGTGGTAATTGAGAATGACCACATGCTGACCCTGGCGACCGCGCCGACGCGTCCAGCGCGCCAGCGGCACGAATCCGCTATAGTAGAAGCACGCCGCGACCAGCGCGAGGAACGTCCGGTATATCCGCATTCGTCTGGGCTCCTGGAACATTGCACATCTGAGGGACGCCGCACCACGTATAACGGGCGGAGCGTATGAGAGACAGGCGCATTGGGATAATCATCCCAGTCGCGCCTGGCGCATAGCTTGCAATCCGCGCGTCATAGGTAGGGGTAGGCTGCATATCATCGGCTATGCGTATCATCGGCTAATTGAGTGACCCGTTGTCGATATCCACGTTAAAATCTTCGAGTAGCCACGGATCGCCAGCTTGATGTCGGCCCAATTGTCCCCAGCACGCGGAGATAACTCGGCACAGCCCGGCGTTTCTCACCGACGCATAGTATTCCGAAAAGGACATGGTGGCATGACCATAGTAGCACGGACGCCCCGCGTTCCTATCCTGATGTACCACAGCATCTCACACAGCGAGAACCCGCGATTTCGGCGCTTTACGGTGACGCCCGCACGATTCGAGGAGCAACTCGACTACCTCACCACCCATGGATATACGCCGCTCACCGTGAGCGACTACGTACAGCGGATAGCGGATGATCGCCAGTTACCGCCGCGACCCGTGGTGCTCACCTTCGACGATGGCTATGCCGACTTTTACACGGCGGCGCTCCCGCTTCTTCAGAAATATCAGGCTACCGCTACTCTTTACATCGTCACCGGCTACATTGGCGAGACGAGCAGATGGATGCGGCGCGAGGGCGAGGCGGACCGCGCGATCCTGAACTGGAGTCAGATTCGCGAGATCGCGTCGAGCGGGATAGAATGCGGCGCGCACACCCATACTCATCGCGCGCTCGATGCGCTGGCCGCCGCCGATTGTCGCCAGGAGATCGAGACATCTCAGCGCGTGTTAGCCGAGAAGATCGATGCGCCGCGCAGCTTTGCCTATCCGTTTGGCTTCTATTCGCACGCTGTGCATTCACTGGTGCGAGAGGTCGGGTTCACGTCAGCCTGTGCGGTCCGCTATGCGCAGAGCTCGCGAGATGATGATCGATTCGCGCTCTCCCGCCTGATCGTTACCGCAAATACCGATCTACCATCCTTTGAGAGGTTGCTCCTGTCGGGCGGGCGAGGCCCGGAGGCAGCCTATCTGCGCTTGCGGTCCGCGGCGTGGGGGCGCGTGCGACGGAGCCGCCAGAGGCTCCGTTTTTTGGCATGAGTATAAGGGTTCAGATGGGAGATGTAATGAGCCGGGACGAACTCGATATTTCCGTTATTCTCGCGACGTACACCGAGGAACGCTGGCAGCACCTCGTCAACGCAGTGCAATCGCTCCGTGAACAGACATTCCACGTACGCGAGATCATTGTCGTCGTCGATGGCAATCCAACGCTCCTGGCGCGTATCCGGCGGGAGCTTCCCGATGTTGTAGCGTCCGAGAACCTTGAGCGTCCCGGCTCATCTGGCGCCCACAATACGGGCATTAACCTGGCGCAGAGCAAACTGGTCGCGCTCCTCGACGACGACGCCACCGCTGAACCCGACTGGTTGGAACGCCTCATTGAACATGTCAGCAATCCCCTGGTCATCGCCGCGGGGGGCAGCTCGCTCCCGGCATGGCAGCAGGAGCAACCGCGCTGGTTCCCGATGGAATTTGCCTGGGTCGTCGGCTGCTCGTATACCGGCATGCCGCAGCAGGCGGAGGCGGTGCGGAACGTCTGGGCCTGCCTCTGCGCGCGCCGCGACTATCTCGTGCGCGCGGGCGGCTTCCGCGACGATCTGGCGCGCGTTGGGGCGCTGCCAACCGGCGGGGATGAGACGGAGCTGTGCATCCGCCTGGCTGAGATGATGCCGCAGGGACAATTCATCTATGAGCCGCGCGCGCGTATCCATCACTTTGTGCCACTGAGCCGCTCGCAATGGCGCTATTTCCTGAGGCGATGCTATCAGGAAGGGAAGTCGAAAGCGCTGATCGCGCGCTATGTCGGCACGCGCACTGGCCTGCAAACAGAGCGAAGCTACACGGCGCGTATCCTGCCGCGTGGCATCCTCAAAGGGCTGGGGGATACATTCCTTCATGCGGATATTTTTGGTCTTGTGCGCGCCGGAGCGATCATCGCCGGACTCGCGACGACCGCCGCGGGCTATCTCGCGCCCAAGCCACGCATGAAGGCCAAAGCAGGCGCTGGTACCGTAGCTCAGCCAGATGTGAATGCCGCCGACATCGCCATTGAGCAGGATGACCATAGCCTGTCTGGCCGTCAATGAGCATGAGGCGGATGCCGTCTGGCGATTCCGCCCTGGCGTCCCTTGACATCGGTTGCGCGCTGTCGCTATACTGCCAGTGTCTGATAACCAATATATCGAGAAGAGCAGCGAACAGAAAAAGTACGCGGGCGCCTCGCCAGCCACAGCGAGCCGGGATGGTGGAATCCGGCGCTGGAACCCCCGCCGAATGGTTCTGTGAGCAGCAGCCCGAGCGGCAGAGTATCTCGTTATCTCGCCGTAGGGTTCGCCGGGGGCCTCCCGTTAGCGGGGCGGAGCATCGGTAGCGTGCTATAAACGTTTGCCCGTGCTCGCCAAGGAGCCATGCCCGCCATTCTGTGCGGATGCTGGCTCGAATTCGGGTGGTACCACGAAGGCTTCACAGCTTCTCGTCCCAACAGTGGGATGGGAGGCTTTTTTATTGGCTTTTTTCAGGCATTGGTCCAGGGAGAGAATGAACATGAGCACATCAACAGCGCCGACTGGCAAACCGGCAAAGGCCGCCAGCCCGGCCAAACGCGAACGGGTGTTTTCGGGCATCGCCCCGTCGGGTACGCCAACACTTGGCAACTATATTGGCGCGATCCGCCACTGGGCCGCCGAGCAGGATATCTACGACAACATCTTCTGCGTCGTCGATCTGCACGCCATCACTGTGCCACAGGATCCCGCCGAGCTGCGCTTCAACACGCGCCAGCTTTATGCGCTGCTGATCGCCGCTGGCCTCGATCCCGCCCGCAGCAGCATCTTCGTCCAGTCGCACATGCACGAACACACCGAACTGACGTGGGTGCTGGACTGCATCACACCGACCGGTTGGCTGAACCGGATGACGCAGTTCAAGGTGAAGGCCGGGGAGGATCGCGAGCTGGCGAGCGCGGGCCTCTACACCTATCCCGTGCTGATGGCGGCGGACATCTTGCTCTACCAGACCGATGGCGTACCTGTTGGCGAGGACCAGAAGCAGCATGTCGAGCTGGCGCGCGACGTTGCCAACAGCTTCAACAACCGTTTCGGCGAGACGTTTGTCGAGCCGCGACCGATCATTCGCGAGGTGGGCGCGCGCATCATGTCACTGGATGATCCGAGCAAGAAGATGAGCAAGAGCGGGAGCGACAACTCCTACATCGCGCTGATCGACGAGCCAGCCGCGATTCGCAAGAAGATCGCCCGCGCCACGACCGACTCGGAGCGCACCATCGTCTTCGACGAGAACCGGCCCGCCATCTTCAACCTGCTGACGATCTATCAGGCGCTGACGGGGCAGAGCCAGCAGGCCATCGAGGCGGAGTTCGCGGGCAAGGGCTACAAAGAGTTCAAGGCGGCGCTGGCCGACATCGTCGTCGCGACGCTGGAGCCGGTGCAGCAGCGCTACAAGGCGCTGATGGACGATCCCGCCAGCCTCGATGCGCTGATGGCGGAGGGCGCGGCGAAGGTGCGTCCGCTGGCGCAGGCGACGCTGCGAACCGTGCTGGAGAAGGTCGGGCTGCGGTAGCGATCTCGGCCTTGAAAGGTCGGAGTACAGATGAAAGAGGGCTTGAAAGCCCAGCAAGTCAGCAAGTGCTGACTTGCTCGCCGCGAAAGCGGCGAAGTGGCCATTCATGGCCCCGTTCCCGTTACTCCGGCCATTTATGGCCGAGAGAGGTACGTGGTGGGGCCACGTTCGGCATCGATGGCCAAGTATGTGGTGGGGTCACCTTCGCGGCATGAATGCCGCGGCTAATCCTGGGGCGCGCATATCTTCGCCTTTCAAGCGGATTCCGAAGGGACGGGATTAGCCGTAGGTCTTCAGCCTACGGCGCGGCCAACCCAGACATGCCTTGCCATTCAGATCACCCGCCCGCGCGTTATCTGGTTCCCCTCTCCCTGGAAGGGGGAGGGGTCAGGGGAGGGGGTACCATGCACACCACACTGACACAACAGCATACAGCCACGGCGGCGGAAAGCAGCCAGGGTGAGCGCCGCCCTGTGCTGTCGCCGGTGTGGCGTGAGGTGGCCGCCGACCTCGATACGCCCGTCTCCGCCTACCTCAAGCTCGCCAGCGGTCGCTACGGCTACCTGCTGGAATCGGTCGAGGGGGGCGAGCGGCTGGCGCGCTACTCCTTCGTCGGGACCGAGCCGTATCTCGTGTTACAGGTGCGCGATGGCGTCGCGACGTACCGTTGGCTGGCTGGCCCCCGCGCTGGCACAGTCGAGCGCACGCCTTGCGCCGATCCGCTGGAGGCCGTGCGCGCTGAGCTGGAGCGGCGTCCGGTCGCGCCGTCACTGCCGGGGCTGCCGCGTTTCCTGGGCGGCGCGGTGGGCTATCTCAGCTACGAGGTCGCCGCCCGCTACGAGCCGACCGTCGGTATCCCGGCGGACGACCCGCTTGGCCTGCCGGAGAGCGTCTTCATGTTCAGCGATACCCTGCTGATCTTCGATCACGCGCGCCACACCGCGAAGCTGCTCACCTATGCCGATAGCGAAGCGACGAACGGCGATGATGCGCGAGCGCAAGCCGAGGCAGAGGCGCGGCTGGATGCGATGGAGCGGCGGCTGCGGCGGGCGGCGCCACACCTGCCGCGCGGCCAGCGGGTTAGGCATACCAGCGCGGCTATCACACCAGCGCGGCTGGAGTCGCGCGCAGCCTACGAGGCGGCAGTGGAGCGCGCCAAAGAGTACATCCGCGCGGGCGACGCCTTCCAGGTGGTGCCGTCGCGGCGTATCGCTCGGCCAACCACGGCGCATCCCTTCGAGGTCTATCGCGCGCTGCGCTCGATCAATCCCTCGCCCTACATGTTCTACCTGGCGCTGGACGATCTGGCGGTCGCGGGCGCGTCGCCGGAGTTGCTGGTGCGGGTCGAGGACGGCGAGGTGGCGGTTCATCCTATCGCGGGTACCCGCCGCCGCGACAGCGATCCGGCGAAGGACGCCACGCTCGAAGCCGAGTTGCGCGCCGACGAGAAGGAGCGCGCCGAGCATGTCATGCTGGTAGACCTGGGTCGAAACGACGTGGGCCGGGTGAGCGCGCCGGGCAGCGTGCGGGTGACGCAGTTCCTCGATGTCGAGCGCTATTCGCATGTGATGCACCTCGTCTCGCACGTCACCGGACGCCTGCGCGATGGGCTGACACCCTACGACGCGCTGCGGGCGGGCTTCCCGGCGGGGACAGTCTCTGGCGCGCCCAAAGTGCGGGCGATGCAGATACTGGCGGAATTGGAGGGCCAGCGGCGCGGCCTCTACGCGGGCGCGGTCGGCCATATCGGCTTCGACGGCAATCTCGATACCTGCATCGCCATTCGCACGCTCGTCTTCAAGGGCGGTGTCGCCTATGCCCAGGCGGGCGGCGGCATCGTCGCCGATTCGGTCCCGGCGGCGGAGTTTGACGAGACGGAGAACAAACTGGGCGCGGCGCTGCGGGCGCTGGACGAGGCGGAAAGGAGGCGCGAGCGCGATGCTGCTGCTGATCGATAACTACGACAGCTTCACCTACAACCTGGCGCAGTATCTCGCGGAGCTGGGCGCGGAGGTGCTGGTGCGCCGCAACGACGCCATCACCGTCGCCGAGGCCGAGGCGCTGACGCCTTCGCATCTCGTCATCTCGCCCGGCCCCTGCACGCCAACTGAGGCGGGCGTCTCGTGCGCGCTGATTGCCACGCTTGGCCCGCGCATTCCCACGCTAGGCGTCTGCCTGGGCCATCAGTGCATCGGCTCAGTCTTTGGTGGGCGGGTGATTCGCGCGCCGGAGCCGATGCATGGCAAGGTATCGGCAATCTATCATCAGGGTGCGGGCGTGCTGGCTGGGCTGCCGCAGCCCTTCAGCGCGACGCGCTACCACAGCCTCGTTGTTGAACGTGAAACGCTGCCGTCCGCGCTGGAGGTGACGGCGGAAACCGCCGATGGGCTGGTGATGGCGCTGCGCCACCGCGACTATCCCATCGAGGGCGTCCAGTTTCACCCGGAGTCGATTCTGACGACGGCGGGCAAAGACCTGCTGCGCAACTTCCTGCGCATAACGCCGCCAGGTATCGCCGCTGAGCAGCGACTTCAGGAGAGCGTACGCCGATGACCACCTTCCGCTACGATGCCGCGATTCTCGAACGCTTTCCCGCCGTCACGGGCGGCGTCATCCTGGCGACAGGCCTGCGCAATGGGCCGACGCCTGAGCCGCTCCGCGCCGCCTATCTGGAAGAGCAGCGGGCGACGCTGGCGCGCATCGGCGAGACACCGTTGAGCCAGTTGCCGACGCTCGCCGCCTGGCGTGGCGCGTTTCGCCGCTTCGGCGTGGACCCGACGCAGTGCCGTTCCGCCGCCGAGGCGTTATTGCGCCGCCTGACGAAGAAAGGCGACATTCCGAGCATCAATGCGCTGGTGGACCTGGGCAATCTGGTCAGCATCCGCTATGCGCTGCCGGTCGCCGTCTTCGATACGCGGTCGCTCGCCGGCCCGCTGGCCGTCCGTTTCGCCACGGGCGAGGAGCGCTATACGCCGCTGGGCCAGCCTGACGTCACCGAGCATCCTGCGGCGGGCGAGGTGGTTTTCGCCGACGACGCCGGGCTGGTCTTCGCCGAGCGCTGGTGCTGGCGACAGAGCGATCAGAGCGCCGCCCGCGACGATACGGCCGCCGTAGTGATAAGCGTGGAGGCGCAGCACGAGGGCGCGCGTCCCGAGATCGAGGCGGCGCTGGCCGACCTGCTGGCATTGCTGGAACGCTACGCTGGCGGCCATACCATCTCCGCTGTCCTCGACGTGCGGCGCTCAGAGCTTGCGGATAATTGAGGCCCGGTCGGCAGTTGTACCAGGGAGAGGCTCTGCAGCCTGCGAAGGCAGGCTTTGTGGCCGAAGGCCATTTAGGCGCGGTTTTAACCGCCTGCGGGAGGGCAAAGACCAATGATTCGAGAGGCAATCACGCATCTGGTGGCGGGCCAGTCGCTGAGCGAGGCCGATGCCGCCGAGGCGATGGAAGAGATCATGACCGGCATGGCGACTCCCTCGCAGTTGGGCGCTTTCCTGACGGCGCTACGCCTCAAGGGGGAGACGGTTGAGGAGGTGACTGGGCTGGCGCGGGTCATGCGCGAGCAGGCGGTGCAGGTGCCGCTGGCGGAGTCGGTGCGAGCGGTGGATACCTGTGGTACAGGTGGCGACGCCTCAGGCACATTCAACGTCTCGACGGCGGCGGGGCTGCTGGTCGCGGCGCTCGGCGTCCCGGTTGCCAAACATGGCAATCGCGCGGCCACCAGTCGCTGCGGCAGCGCGGATGTGCTGGAGGCGCTCGGCGTCCGGCTGGAGCTTGGGCCAGAGCACGTAGCGCAATGTGTCGAAGAGGCGGGCTTCGGCTTCATGTTCGCGCCGACGTACCATCCGGCCATGCGCCACGTTGGCCCGACGCGCCGCGAGATCGGCATCCGCACCATCTTCAACATCCTTGGCCCGCTGACCAATCCCGCGCATGTGCGCTATCAGGTGCTGGGCGTGCCTGACCCGAGACTGCTGCCGCTGATGGGCGAGGCGTTGCTGCGGCTGGGCGGCGCGCGGGCGCTGGTGGTGTATGGCGAGGACGGCGTGGACGAGCTTTCGCTCTCTGGCCCGACACGCATCTGCGAGGTGGATGGCGCAGGTGGCACGCTGCGTGAGTATACCGTGACGCCTGAATCGCTGGGATGCGTGACCGCGTCACGCGAGGCAGTGCAGGGGGGCGACGCCCAGGCGAACGCGACGCTGCTGCGTGGCCTGCTCGGCGGCAAGGTGAGCGGCGCGCCAGCCGATATGGTGGCGCTTAACGCGGGCGCGGCCCTATATGTCGCCGGCCGGGCGGACTCGCTCGCCGATGGGGTGCGCCAGTCACAGGCGGGTCTGTGCGAGGGGCGCGGCATCGCCACGCTGGAAACGCTGGCCGCCACAACGCAGCGTCTCGGCGCGGCGGTGGGGTAGGATGGATTGGGTTGGCCAGGTTCGCGGCATGAATGCCGCGGCTAAGCTGGCCCCGCATGAGGAGAACTTTCTGCAGCCTGCGAAGGCAGGTTTTGTGGCGGAGCGCAGCGAGGCCATTCAGGAGCGGTTTTAACCGCCCGCGCATCTTATCGTGTATGGTGAACATCGCGGTGGACCGGGTTCGCGGCATGAATGCCGCGGGTAGGCCCGTTCACTCGTTCGCTTTCCCATGGGCGACGACATGGCTGGGCGCGCCACCGATAAGTGATATGTTCTCACCCGACTCACACGTTAGGGATGCTTAATAGCACAAGCTGAACCGTCCGCCTATTACAGGGATATTCGCAATGTCACTATCATCCGATGCATCTGACTCGCCGCCAACATCACCGTACTTTCACCTGGAGCGGCTCGCCGAGGGGGTCTGGGCCGCCATCGTGGAGCGCGGGACCGGCGCGTGGGGCAACGCGGGCATCGTTGCGCTGGGGAATGGCACGCTCGTCTTCGATACCCTCTTGACACCTGCCGCCGCCCAGGATCTGCGCACCGCCGCCGAAGCGCTGACCGGCCAGCCGGTGGTGTATGTCGTCAACAGCCACTATCACATGGATCACATCCACGGTAACGCCATCTTCGATGACGCCACGATCATCACGACTGGGAAGACGCGCGAGCGTATCGCCGTGCGTGGCGCCGAGATACTCGCTCGGATGCGCGAACAACCCGACGATCTCACCAGCCTTGACGCGGAGATTGCCAGCGCTGCTACCCCAGAACTGGCCGACGATCTACGCGTGCAGCAGGGCGACTATCGCGCGCTCTATGCCGCCCTTCCCGAGCTGGCGCTGCGGCTGCCCGACATCACTTTCGAGCAGCGGCTGACGCTCCATGGCACGGAGCGCAGCGTCGAGGCACTCAGCTATGGCGGCGGCCATACCGGCAGCGACGCCTTTCTCTTCCTGCCAGCCGAACGTATCGCCTTTCTCGGTGACCTGCTCGGCGTGCGCATGCATCCCTCGTTTGGCCAGGCGGACCTGGAGCAATGGGACGAGATTTTGGAGCGAATCGAGGCGCTCGACATCCAGACCGCCGTTCCGGGTCACGGCCACGTCGGCACACTGGAGGATGTCGAGGCGCTCCGCCAGTATCTGGGCGATATGGAGATGCTGGTGGATGAGGCGATTGTGCGCGGTGAGACGGCTGAGCAGATTGTGGCGCTCCCGCCTCCCGTCGCATATGCCGCCTGGGACGCGCGCGCAATCTACACCGACAACCTCCGCCACCTGTACGATCTGCTGGCGCGGGCAGCGGAGGAGGCAGAATAACGCCATGTCCGAAACGACCTCTGCTACGTTTCTGGAGCGCATCGTCGCCGCGACCCAGATGCATCTATCCGAACGCATGCGCGAGACGCCGCTCGACGTCATGCGCACGCGGGCGCTGGCTGCCCCGCCATCGCGTTCATTTGCCGCGGCGCTGCGCCCAAACTCCGGCGGCCCCGCCCGGCTGATTGCCGAGGTGAAACGCGCGTCGCCCTCGAAGGGGATGCTGGCCGAGCGCTTCGATCCGGTGGCGCGGGCGCAAGCCTATGCGGCGGGCGGCGCGGCGGCCATCAGCGTGCTGACCGAGCCAGACTTCTTCCTTGGTTCGCTCGATCATCTGCGGGCGGTGCGGGCGGCGGTGAATGTGCCAGTCTTGCGCAAAGACTTCCTGCTCGATCCCTATCAGGTCTACGAGGCGCGAGCAGCGGGCGCCGACGCCGTCCTGCTCATCTGCGCCCTGCTGGATGACACGACTCTATGCGATCTGCTGGCGCTCACCCGCTCATTGGGGATGGAGGCGCTGGTCGAGGCGCACGACGCTGGTGAGGCGCGGCGAGCGGTGGCATCTGGCGCAAATGTTATCGGCGTCAACAGCCGCGATCTGCGCACTTTCGCCGTTGATCCCGATGTCGTGCGGCGGCTGCGACCGTTGGTTTCCGCCGACCGGCTCTTCATCGCCGAGAGCGGCATCGGCGATGTGATGGGCGCGGCGCGTGCTCGTAGCTTCGGCGCCGACGCGATTCTGGTGGGCGAGGCGTTGATGCGTACAGAGTCTCCCGAGATGATGGCGCGCGACCTATCGAGCGCTCTCGGCGGAGCGATGGCCCAGTTCTTCGGCGCGACAGGCGATCCCTACGTCAAGATATGCGGCCTGAAGACGGCTGACCAGGCACGCGCCGTCGTCGAGTTAGGCGCCGACGCCTTCGGGCTGGTCTTCGCCCCCAGCCGCCGCCAAATCACACCCGAACACGCGCGCACGCTGGTCGAAGCAGCATGCTCGTCTCTGGTTCCCCCTCTCCCCGTGGGGGAGGGGGCTAGGGGGAGGGGGCCGCTTGCCATCGGCGTCTTCGTCAATGAGCCAGTCGAGCGTATCGCCGAGATCGCCGCAACTGTCGGGCTGGATGCCGTCCAACTCAGCGGCGATGAGTCGCCGGAAGTGTGTGCCATGGTGGCCGAGACGACCGGTTTGCTCGTCCTGCGCGCGTTGCGCCTGCGCTCTGCGGACGACCTGCCGTTGCTGGACGAGTATGCGCTGGCGGGGACAATCCTGATGCTCGATACGCCGACAGACGACGCAAGCTATGGCGGGACGGGTCAGGCGGGCGACTGGCGGCTCGCGGCAGAGGCGTCGCGGCGCTGGCCCATTATCCTGGCGGGCGGCCTGACGCCCGACAATCTCGCCGATGCTCTGGCGGCGGTCGCTCCGCGCGGCGTGGATGTCAGCAGCGGCGTCGAGACCGACGGCGTTAAAGACATCGAAAAGATCACCACTTTTCTGCGCGTGGCGCGAACGAGATTACCGCGTGGGTAGGGTTAGCCGCGGCATTCATGCCGCGAACCCGCCCTAGCACATACCTTGACGGGCGTTTGCGCCCTCTGCTCATACTCCGGCCTTTCAAGGCCGAGACAGAATCGAGATCTACTTATGCCATCATCCACCAAGACAACACCATCCACCTACCGCCACGGCGTCTATCCCGACGCGCGCGGACGCTATGGCGACTTCGGCGGGCGCTTCGTCCCCGAAAGCCTGATGGCCGCGCTGGCCGAACTCGAGCAGGCGTACGACGCCGCCCGCGCCGACGATGACTTCGCCGCGACGCTGGCAAATCTCGAACGCACCTATACCGGACGTCCCACGCCGCTCTACTTCGCGCGGCGGCTCTCCGAGCGGGTGGGCGCGCGCGTCTACCTGAAGCGCGAAGACCTGGCGCATACCGGCGCGCACAAGATCAACAACGCGCTGGGGCAGGGGCTGCTGGCGGAGCGGATGGGCAAGCGGCGCATTATCGCCGAGACCGGCGCGGGCCAGCACGGCGTCGCCACCGCCACAGTCTGCGCCCGGCAGGGACTCGAATGCATCGTCTACATGGGCGAGGAAGACATCCGCCGCCAGTCGCTCAACGTCTTTCGCATGAAGCTGCTCGGCGCGGAGGTGCGTCCCGTCAGCGCGGGCAGCCGGACGCTTAAGGACGCCATCAACGAGGCGCTGCGTGACTGGGTGACCAACGTCGAAACGACCCACTATCTCATCGGCTCGGCGGTCGGCCCCCATCCCTACCCGCGTATCGTCCGCGATTTCCAGTCGGTGATTGGCCGCGAGACGCGCGCGCAACTGCTCGACGAGGCGGGGAAGCTCCCCGATATCGTGGTGGCGTGCGTTGGCGGTGGCAGCAACGCCATCGGCATGTTCCATCCCTTCGCGGATGACGCTTCGGTGCGGCTGGTGGGCGTGGAGGCGGGTGGGCGCGGCGTCGAGAGCGGGGCGCATGCGGCGACGCTGGTGGGCGGGCGACCCGGCGTGCTCCACGGCGCGCTCAGCTACCTGCTGCAAGACGCGCACGGGCAGGTGATCGAGACGCACAGCATCTCCGCCGGGCTGGACTATCCCGGCGTTGGGCCGGAGCATAGCTACCTCAAGGCGACGGGCCGCGCCAGCTATGTCGCTGCCGATGACGATGCGGCGCTGCGCGCGTTCCAGATACTGAGCGAGGATGAGGGCATCATCCCCGCGCTGGAATCGTCGCACGCCGTCGCCTGGGTGCTGGAGCAGGGCGAGCGTGGCGCGTTCACCGCCGATACGACGGTGGTCATCAATCTCTCGGGCCGGGGCGATAAAGACATCAACACCGTCGCCGATGCGCTCGGCGTGACATTGTAG
>JAICKD010000159.1 GCA_025928125.1 Ktedonobacterales bacterium | reverse complement strand
TCAGGGATATTCGGTATCGAAAACTGCTGGATGTAGACAGGCACACCAGCGGCGTTGATCCCCCATGGCAGCCTGATTGCCAACCACAACGAGCCAACACCAGCGAGCAAGATGACGTGAATGATGTGGAAGCGTGGCAGGTGCCGCCGTACCACATCGTAGACGCGAAGATCGCGTGGCGAGTCAACTACCGGTACAGGGCGCGGAGGCGCGGGCGGCTGCGCGTTTCGGGAGTATGCGCTGCCATGCGGTCGTCCCGGCGACTTTCCTGACAGCGGCCAGCGGGGCGCCTTCCTATGTGGCTTCCGCGCCGGTTTGCGCTGATGTGCTGGTGGCAGGGTTCTTGTAGTGTCATCAGCGATAGTGGTGTCATCGGGCATTGCCGGTGGCCAATTCGCTGGAGTCAAGCGCTGCGGTGTATTGCGCATGGGGCCAAGAAAATCCTTTCCCATAGCCGCGCTATCGAGCCACGATTAGGCACGCGCGTGAGATACGCCATCAACTGCCTACTATAGATATACGCTCGCAGGTACGGGCATGTTCTCATGAATCGGTGACAAATGTTCCATAGTTCACATTTTGTCACGCTCTTGCCTGGCGATGCGCAGCCAGGTTGCCGCATACTATATGTGGTGATTTGGACGATGACTAGCGCACGACAACGCGGACGGGTTCTTGAGAACAAGACGTCGCTTCGGTCGTATTGATGATAGATGAAGTGTTCAGTATATCGCCATTCTCAAGGATATTTGGGATGCGCCTGAAAGGAGAATGCAGCATGGACCTCCTGACATGGCGTGGTCGTGTGAGCACATGGCTGAACCGTCGGCGAAGCGCAACGAACGCGCTAGAGTCTGAACGCGGACTGCGCCCCTCACAACCTCACCGTACGGCGTTCGTTCTTCTTGGAGGAGGAGCCAGAGGCGCGGCGCAGGCGGGCGCTTTGCGCGTACTCCTGGAACATGGTATTGTGCCAAACTACATTGTCAGCATCTCGGCTGGATCGTGGAATGGCGCGTTTCTGGCGCAGGATCCCACTCCCGAGCGCGCACGCGACCTCGAAGATCTCTGGCTGCACACGTCCACGCTCGATATTGTTGGTCCGCGTCGGTGGCGAGCGGCGATCAACGCTCTAGCCCAGCGCTCATCGCTGTATGGTAGCTCTGGAATGCGCCGTGTCGCGGAACGCTATCTCGGTGAGCTCACATTTGGAGACATGCGTGTCCCGTTGCGCATTGTCGCTACCGACCTCAAGACCGGCAGTGCGCATTTCTTCTCGGAAGGCACGGTGCTTCCGGCTGTGGTGGCTTCATCGGCGATGCCAGGCATATTTCCTCCAGTGGTTATGTCAGACAACGTGTTCATCGATGGCGGCATTGCGGATTGGGCAGCCTGTCTGGATGCTCTGAACTGGGGCGCGACGCGGATCTGTTTCATCGCCTGTGGCGCGGTCGTTGGACGGGAATCGCGCTCCCGGACGGTGCGCCGCGTCCTCGAGCGTTCCCTTGAAATTAGTCTGCGCAACAATTTTGAGGCTATGGCATTTGCGCTTCGGGCCAGCGGTGTTGAGGTTCTGGCGATCTTCCCTGAGTTGTCACGCGGCACGATGCTCGACTTTGATCTTGCTCCCTCGTTCATCGAGGCGGGACATATCGCGGCGCGGAAGGCGCTGGCAGCATGGGATTACTCCGACTCAGACACCCCCGAGTCACCCCCGGATGACACCGAGGCGCACGACGAGAGCGTTGGCGCATAACCATCGCGATTCCTGCCAGAAAGTGGGGCGCTCATCGGCGGTCGCGGGTATTCAGGAGTCATATCTCCGTTGTATCGTCTGCCAGCCGCGGGTATAATTGCACGTGTTGTACGCGTACGACGCTGGCACATTCTTGCCTCGGACACCTCCACGTCCGCCGGTTATACGCCATGCAACCAACCACACCACGCGGATGGGGAAGAGAGGCATATTGACGGCTATGGATGTCGCAGTTCAGCAGTTCATAAGCGCTCTGTCAAAGCAGCGAAACTCCAGTGTGAATACTCTTGGCGCATATCGTAGCGACCTCACACAACTGGTCAAATTTCTGCGGCAGACGGGCGTTGCCAATTGGGAGCATGTATCTCCCGCGGATATTGCCGCATTTGTTCAGGACTTGCATCGGCGAAAGTACGCTGCCACCTCGGTCGCGCGGAAAGTAGCGGCGTTGAAGTCATTTTTTCACTATCTTGCAGACGCAGGCGTGGTAACCGTTGACTTGACTGGCGCTGTTGACGCGCCGAAGCTCGAGAAGCACGTGCCTAGCGTCCTTGCGCCTGAGGAGGTCACGCGATTGCTGGGTGCGATCGCGGTAGACAGTCCTGCCGGGCAGCGTGACCTGGCGATGATTCTCTGCCTCCACTCGACGGGCATGCGGGTGACAGAGCTCGTGTCATGTGATATCGCTGATCTGAACCTTGCGCGTGGCGAGATCCAGTGTCATGGACGCGCCCATCAGGATCGAGTGCTGCCGCTCTCGCCGCTTGCTCAGCGGGCGCTCGCGCAGTATCTTGGCGATGGCCGTCGTTCACTGATTCGTGACGAGGACGAACCAGCGCTCTTTGTTAACCACCATGGCCAGCGTCTAACACGTCAGGGGTTCTGGCTCATCATGAAGCACCATGCGCGCGTGGCGGGCATCGAGAACATCACGCCCCATACCCTGCGACATTCATTTGCGCTGGACATGTTGAGCCGTGGCACGGATTTGCGGAGCGTGCAGGAGATGCTGGGACATCGCAATATCTCTACGACCCAGGTATATCTTCACATGCAACGAAATCGACCTGCGTCCATGGTCTCTGTCCTGGACGACTTGATCGACCTTGGCGATATCCCAGATGAGATGCAAGAGGAGACGGATAATAAGGCGTCAGGGCGTGGCGTAACATCGTCGGCGCTTGCGCGCACGTGATCACGCGTCTTATCATCGCCAGGTCGCCATGTGCTTGGAAGAAACGCCCTGTTCTGTCAGCGGGGCGTTCTTTGCTCTAGGGAGTCAGATCAATGCCGCAAAACTCCAGCAAGCGCAAACTGACCGCAATCTACGACCAGGCGCGCGAAGCTGCCGATGTGATTGGTCGCTCAATCGCAACAGCGCCCCAAGCTGGCATTGTATTGGGCAGCGGACTCAGCTCACTGGCTGACGCACTCGACGAGCCGGTTTCGCTGCCCTTCACGGCGATTCCGCATATGCTGCCGACGACGGTATTGGGCCACGATGGGCAGCTGGTTGTGGGTACGCTCGCGGGCATTCCAGTCGCTGTGCTGCGCGGACGGCTGCATCTCTACGAGGGTTACACGCCGCAGCAAATCACCTTTCCTCTGCGCGTATTGGGACTGCTGGGCATCAAGACATGCATCTTGACGAACGCAGCGGGCGGTCTCAACCCCGCAATCGCGGCTGGCTCGTTGATGATGATTCGCGACCACATTGGCTTCCCTTCTCTGGCTGGCCTCAATCCGCTGTCTGGGCCAAATGATGAACGCTTTGGGCCAAGGTTTCCCGCGATGACCGATGCCTACGATCCTATTCTGCGTGAAAAGGCGCTTGCGGCGGCCAATCAGCACAATATTGCTTTGTCCGAGGGTGTTTATGCGATGGTGAGCGGGCCAAATTTCGAGACGCAGGCTGAGTTGCGCATGCTACGCGGATTCGGTGTCGATGCGGTGGGAATGTCTACCGTTTCTGAGGCAATTGTCGCGCGACAGATGGGTATCCGCGTGCTGGCGTTCAGCATCATCACGAACCTTGCCCTTGCCGAGACTGGCGCGCCCGAAGTTCCAGATCATGAGGAGGTCTTGCGCATGGCGTCGGTGACGACCAATCAGCTGACGACCCTGCTACAGCATGCCATCCCGGAGTTGGTCTGACCTCGAACAGAAACGCGTGCGCTCGACTGCTCAGGATACCTGGAGCGTCGTGTATTTATGGAATTCATAGCGATGTCCACCAACCGCATCCACCTCGATACCATACGAACCAGGAGAGACCGACGGTGTGGTCAGCGTCCAGACGATCTGCCCACTCGCATCAGTCGCGGCGGCTGGTGGCCAGTCTGAGAATAGGCCGGGTGGCCCACTGACCGGCGCCCTCAACGTACATGTTAGCCCAGCGACGGGCGCGCCATTCGCGGTCGCCACGACTGTAACGGTAAACGTCTCGCCCGTTGCAAGCGCCCGGGATGAGAGCGTGATGCTAAGGATGAAGTTCGTCGCGGTACTCGTCGTTGATGCTTCCGTGGCGATGGGTGAAGGTGTTGCCGTGACAAGGGATTGGCCAGGCGCCGTTCCACTGATGACTGGGCCATTTGGAGATGCTGGTGATTGCTTACTCGCAAGGGTATGGGCGAAGGCTCCCGTGAGCATCCCGGTCGCGGCACAGGCAACCATAATGACTGCCGCCACGTACAGCGACAGTTGGGAATGTAGGGGTGGCCTGGACGCCATGAATATCACTCCATTACTCAGCGGAACAGGCAATGAAACTCATCAATGAGAACATGCCAGCGGTGTCACCGCAGTATTGTATGGTGATGCGAGCAGCCGCTCAAAGGGGATAGCCCAGCATGGTGAGGGGGACGACTATCTAAGGCGCGCGCGCTCGAAGTCCGCCAACGGGGTTTCGGGATCGTCGAGGACCAACGCCGAGAGATTCAGCACCTTGGTATCGGGCGCCAACAGGGCTGGACCGCGACGGTTGGCCGCCATGTGGTCCAGCCCCGCATCACGCAGGAGCCATTCGGCTAGCAAGACATATGCAGCCCAGTGCGACGGATTGCCGGTGCGATCCCAGATAGCCTCCCCGTAGCGAAACGCCTGCTCGTAAAAGTCAATCTGTTTGACCCCAAACGGCAGTAACTTGCGGCTTAGTACCTCACCTTCGACCTCATCGGCTTGCATCAAGGTCTGCCAGATGTCGAAGACGCGGCGGTTCTTGGGGTCACAGCGCGTCATCAGAATACCAGCGAGTTCGAGGGGATGGCCAGCATCGCGCACGCGCGCCATCAGCCTGAGCATGGCGTCCACCCCCTCCAATGAGGGTGCTTCAGGGACGAGTGGCATGAGCACCCTGTTGGTTGCCGCGAGCGCGGTGACCAGCAATGAGCCACTTTCCGCCGGGAGATCGATGAGCGTGATGTCAATCTCGCTGTCCAGGGCTGAGATCAGCCCTGCGAGCACGCGCTCGGACTGCAGAAATGCTGCGGCGTCACCGACAAGATCATCCCAGGGCAAGATGCGGATACATCCGCCGGACCAGCTAGGTTGCGATGAAAGCGTCACTGGAAGGCCAGCCTCCGCAAGAAGCGCACTAGCCTGTGATACCGTCGGCGTCGCGCCAGGAGTGACCGCTCTACACGCAAGGAGCACGTTGGCCAGATCGGCATGTTCAACCGCTGGCCAGAGGTCGCGCAACGATGAGCTGGTTGATCCTGGCTGCGCGAGGTCGATGACCAGCACACGCGCCCCGTACAGCGCACACAGACGCGCAAGCGTAGAAACGGTTGTGGATTTTCCCTGGCCTCCTTTGCGAATCCCGACGCCATAGACCGTGTGCATGGTGGTTGCTTCCTAGCCGCATCAAGCGTGTTACGCTGGCCTTCTTACGACTTGATCAGTATTACAAAGGGTCTCCTATCCTGTCAAGCTGACTCTATGGAGTCGAGACGACATTTGTCAGGAAGTAGCGGGGCTTCTCGGATGACAAGGGTGAGTCGGACACGTTAACCAATGGTCTATGCATCGTTGAGCATAGCAGCCATCTGTAGTACGATAGTCGCGGATTCCAGAACAAGACAACCGCACATACGCCAACCAGGTGACCTCATATGGCGAAGACAAGCGACAGGGCCGTCCGAGCACTAGCCAATACCTTCTATGTACGGCTGCAAGGGGTAACGCGCCTCCTGTTGTATTTGCTGCTTGGCGGATTACTGCTGGTCGTTGAGGCTCTTGTGGTCATGTATATCAATCGTTTTTCCGCGCGCTTCGACGCCAGCGCCGCGCGTCTGCTAACGTATTCCGCGATTGCGCTGGGTGCGATGATCTACTTGCCGCTGTTCGCGCGCGTACGGGGGGTGGTGGACCATGCCCTATATCATGATACCTACGAATTAGGCGAAGCGCTGCAACAGTACAGCCAGAAATTTGGCGCGCTCAGCGACCAGGAGAGCATTACCGGATATCTCCTCGATAGCCTGGAGGCGACGATCAATCTCGCCGCCATCGCATATGTCGCGCTGCCGGAAGGCCTGGACGCAGGTGTTACGCAGGTACTGGAAGCAGGGGATATTTATGCGCGTGGGCAGTATGCGACCGAAGAAGGAAAGGCGCACATGCTCGCGGGTCTGGCGCGGCTTCCCGGAAATTCCGAAATGCTGCTGCGGCAACGTAAAGCCATGCGCAACCCTTGGCATGGATGCGAGGCGCTGGTGTTGATCGAGTCGGTCTCAGGTGGAGCGATTGCGGGGCTGCTGGTTGTTGGCCCCAAGCGAATCGGGGGATCGCTCCAACGCAAGGACCGGTCACTTCTGGTAACCGTCGCGCATCTGGTCGGGACAGCCTACGCGAACGCCTTGTTGATTCAGGGCCTGCACGTTTCACTCGTGCAGGTGCAGGCATCTACCAACCAGTTGATGGCTGCTCGCGCGGAACTGCAACTCTTGCTCCGCGAGCTGGTTAGCGCCGAAGAACGTGAGCGATCCGCCCTCGCGCGTGACCTCCATGATGATGCCTTGCAGGAGGTACTCTATGTGATCCGTCACGCACAATTCTGTTTCAGACTGGCGGGCGAACTGGAGGGTTCATCGTATGACGAACGCATGCTTGCGGATGGCCAACGTGGCGAATTGAAGTCAGAGCAGACGGCGGAACCTGCGGTAGAGCGCCTGCGTGCGGAACTCGGGCAACTGGCGGATCGATCGCTGGTCCTGGAGAAGAAGCTTCGGGCGCTTTGTATGGGGCTCTACCCAGAGGCATTGCGTGTGCTCGGACTGCCGACAGCGCTCGATGAACTTGCCGCTCATATAGCGCGCACAACTGGCATGGATACGTCCGTCTACTATGATGACGATGCTGCGCACGCGGCTGAAGGTTTGCTGCCAGAT
>JAICKD010000265.1 GCA_025928125.1 Ktedonobacterales bacterium | reverse complement strand
GCTAGACATATCGGGCCTGAGCCGTGAACGGGTAATCTGCGGCTTGCCCAGCACGACCGAGGGATAGTCGCACTCGTGGGTCACGGCGACCAGCAGGTCAGCCAGCCCCAGCGCGCAGATGATTTCGGTAGCGCTGGGCAGCAGCGAGATGATGCGCGGCGCGTGCAACATGGAACACCTCACAGGCGCGTAGTCGCGAACGAGCCAGCTATCCGCCGCCGCGTTTGGATGGCTCCGTGTGGGTAATCAATTCGCGGTCATGACAATCTGTCTGGCCCAGCGCAGGACGACCCGCGCGTTGTCGAGCAATTCCTGCGCTTTATCCGGTCCAACGGCGTCGTCGGCCAACTCCGCAGGCAGATCGTCCGTCAGGTAATTGGCCGGATGATAGGGCGTCAGGATATCCAGTGTCGCCAGCAGATCGGGCGGCGCGTTGACCAGCATGCCCAGCGCGCGCAGGTCGTGGTCGTAGGTAGCGCGCGCGTCGTGGCTGAGCACGTAGACCGCTTGCAGCGACTTCTCGGCCACCTGATTCGCCAGGTCGGCGCAGTTATAGTAGTTGGAGGCAGCCAGCGCCAGACCCGCGCTGGAGAGGTCCTGCGCCGCCTCGGCCCAGATGCCCAGCGCCTCATCGAGACTCATGCGAACCGCCTCCTTACCTATGCAATGTATATGGGCGTTGATGTCTCTGGCGGCTGAAGCCGCAGCTAAGAGCTAACGCCGCAAAGCCCGCGATGGCGGACTTCCCAGACCTTGCCCAACGCCACTTACTAAGCCCTGCGGCCCCTCCCTTTTAGGGGAGGGGGTTGGGGGAGAGGGCCGCCCAGAGCTAACTCGCCAGATCGGCGGCCAGGATCGCGGGCAACTCCGCGATGGCGACGCGGCGCTGCGCCATGCTATCGCGCTCGCGAATCGTCACCTGCTGGTCCTCCAGGCTCTGGAAGTCCACCGTGATGCAATATGGCGTGCCGATCTCATCCTGTCGCCGATAGCGCTTGCCGATGTTGCCGCCGGTATCATCATACTGCGTCAGGCCCAGCCCGCGAATCGAATTATGCACCGCGTGCGCCAGATTCACTAGCGGCTCTTTGCGGGAAAGCGGCATGACGGCAGCCTTCACCGGGGCCAGCTTCTTGCTCAGCCGCAGCACCACGCGCTTCTCCCCTTCGACGACCTCCTCGTCGTAGGCGTCGCAGAGGAAGGCGAGCGAGGTGCGGTCCGCGCCCGCGGATGTCTCGATGATGAACGGCACGTAGCGCCGCTGGGTGGCGTCGTCGAAATAGCTCAGATCTTTACCGCTGAACTCGATATGCCGCCGCAGGTCGAAGTCCGTCCGGTCGTGGATGCCCTCGATCTCGCGCGGGCCAAACGGGAACTCATAGTAGACATCTACCGCCGCGCGGGCATAGTGCGCCAGCTCCTCGGGGCCGTGCGGGTGGAACGTGAGATGCTCGCGCTTCATGCCGAGGTCGAGGTACCACTGGAAGCGTCGCTCGCGCCAGTAGTCGAACCACTGCTCCTCGGACTCGGGGGCGATGAAGAACTGCATCTCCATCTGCTCGAACTCGCGCATGCGATAGGTGAAGTTGCCGGGGCTAATCTCGTTGCGGAACGCCTTGCCGATCTGCGCGATGCCGAACGGCAGTTTCCTGCGCATGCTCTGCTGGACGTTCTCGAAGTTGACGTAGATGCCCTGTGCCGTCTCTGGCCGCAGATAGACCAGCCCGGCGTCCTCCTCAATGGGACCCATGTACGTCTTGAACATCAGGTTGAACTGGCGCGGCGCGGTGAGCGTGCCACGCTTGCCACAGGTCGGGCAGACCTCGGGGTCGCCGCTCATCTCCTCCACCTGATCGGCGCGGAACCGGCCCTTGCAGTTGGTGCAGTCCACCATTGGGTCGGTGAAGACATCCTCGTGGCCAGACGCCTGCCAGACGCGCCGCGCCATCAGGATGCTGGCGTCCAGGCCCACCATGTCGTCGCGCATGCGGGTCATCGTATCCCACCAGTCGCGCTTGACGTTATTCTTGAACTCGACGCCGAGGGGGCCGTAGTCGAAGACCGCGTTGATTCCGCCGTAGATTTCGCTGCTGGGGAAAATATAACCGCGCCGTTTGCACAGCGAGATAATGTCCTGCATCCGGTCGTTGCTGTCGCGCTTGTCCATAAACGTCCTCTTCCCCGCTCCATTACAGCGATGAACCACGGCTACCGTGCGGCTACTCCATGCCAGAATCTGCCCGTCATCCGCGCTGGCAGCAGACCAACGCGCAAAAAAAGGAAGGCGGGGGAACTCGCCCCTGCCTTCGCGGCGTCTTCTCTGCATCGTTGCATCGTTGCACAGCGACATAGCTGAACTGATGTCTGGCTGGGCCGCACTTCAACGGAATTCTATCCCGTAGGGGAAGGGCTGTCAATGACGGTGCGTGGCACGAATAGTGTTGCATGGATGCGCATGTACGGTATAATGCGCGCGGCGACACCCGGCGCATCAGGAGGCGTCCGGCGTGCGGGGCAGGCGAAGAAAAGGCAGGGGCATGGGCGAGGATACAGAACAACGTGATGTCATGGTCAAATCAGATGAGACGCCCAAAGAGAGTAAGAATCCATCAGCGCCCTCCGATTCTGATCAGGCGGATGCTGAGCCGCGACTGGTGCGGCGAATCGCTCCGTGGGCAATGGCGGTCATCGCGCTGATTCTCGTGAGTATGCTGGCGTTGCTCTTCGCGGATACCCACTCGACCGACGCCACCGCACGCCCAACCCCCACCGCGACTCCCGCGCCGACGATCACCCCCGCGCCGACAGCGACGCCACAGCCAATCGATGGCTTTCAGTTCTACCGCGATCCCGCGAACCACTTTATCATCCAGTATCCCCTGAACTGGGAGGTCTCCTCCGATAACACCAGCCAGGGCATCGAGTTCTGCGACGACTGCACGAATCCCGGCTATATCGTTCAGGTCAACACGCCAAGCAACCTTGGCGACGTGGGGCCGCCGCCCAACCAGAGTTCCGCCGCCGATTGGGTGACCTATGCGCTCAACGGACTTGCCTCGCATCTGCAATCCGGCACCCTGACCGTGCAAGGCCCAGCGCAGGCGATTGTGATCGGCGGGGTGGTCTGGCAGAGCGGCGGCGCGACGGTCTCCGACAGCGGCGGTGGCACGCGCTTCCGGGTGCAGGTCTATGCGACAGTCTATCAAGGGAAGCCCTACATTCTGGTACTCTCTACCACAGAGGACCGCTTTACCGCCGGAACCATTCAATTCTTCGGCCCGATGCTGCAGAGCTTCGAGTTTATTCCGCAGACGCCGTAGCGTCGGCAAAATCCCGCTAGAGGAGCCAGATTCGCCATGGCATTCAGGGCATTCACCCCACGCCGACGCGCCGACGCCGCGCCCGGAGCGCAGTCCGCCGATCCAAACGGACCAGCCGAGGCAATGGGCGACACAAGTAGTGTAGCCAGCGCCACCGGGCGGCCTGTAGCCATGCTGCCGCTGCGCAGTCTCGTCTTCGTCGGCGGCATGGTCTCCATGCTGCTGGAGATGTCGGCCTCGCGGCTGCTCGCGCCCTACTTTGGCACCTCGCTCTTTATCTGGGCCAACCTGATTGGCCTGGTGCTGATTTACCTCTCGGCGGGCTACTTCCTCGGCGGCAGGCTGGCGGACCGCTATCCCAGCATGCGGCTGCTCTCGATTCTGACGACTATCGCCGCCCTGGCAACCGGACTGATCCCGTTCATCAGCGAGCCCATCCTCGACTGGTCCGTCAGCGGGATGACCGAGGTCAACGCCAGCGTCTTCTACAGCTCGCTGGTCGCCGTCATTCTGCTCTTCGGCGTGCCGATCACGCTGCTGGGCATGGTCTCGCCGTTCGCCGTGCGGCTGAGCGCGCGCTCCGTCGGCAGTACCGGGCGTAGCGCTGGCGGCCTCTATGCGCTCTCGACTGTCGGCAGCATCGTCGGCACCTTCCTGCCGGTGCTGCTGCTCATCCCCAGCATCGGCGTCAAGCGCACGATTATCACCGGCTGCGTCGCCCTGCTGGCGGCCTCGCTCTACGGCCTGCGCTTCTGGGAGCGCATCCCCGCCGCCATTCCTGGCGCGATTCTGCTGCTGCCGCTCTTTCTGCCGCAGGTTGCCCCCCTGGGCGCGCTCAAGACGACGCCGGGCATGATCTTTTCGCAGGAGTCGTTCTACAACTACATCCAGGTGGTGCAGACAGCGGACGGCACGCGCCAGCTCGTGCTCAACGAGGGCGAGGCGATCCACTCCGTCTACAATCCCAACCAGATCCTGACCGGCTGGTACTGGGACTACTTCCTGGCGATGCCCTATTTCAATCAGGGCGAGAATGCGGACAAGGTCAAGCGCGTCGCCATCATCGGGCTGGCGGCGGGTACGATTGCGCGCCAGTTCACCGCCGTCTACGGCCCCGTGCCAATCGATGGCGTCGAGATCGATCCGGCGATTGTGGATGTGGGGCGTCGCTACTTCGACATGACCGAGCCGAACTTGCATGTCCATACCGCCGATGGCCGCACCTTCATGCGCATCACGCATAATACCTACGATGTGGTGGCGATAGACGCTTTCCAGCAGCCCTATATCCCCTTCCAGTTGACGACCAAGGAGTTCTTCGAGGAGGTGCGCGCGCATATGTCGCCGACGGGTGTCCTCGAGCTGAACACCGGCCACACCCGCACGGATTACCGGCTGGCGCAGGCGTTCATCAATACGCTGAGCCAGGTCTTCCCCAGCGTCTATGCCTTCGATGTGCCAGACACCTTCAATACCGAGATCGTTGCGACAAATAGCCCTACCACTCTAGCCACTTTCCGTGATAACCTTAGCCGGGTGTCCGCGGACTCGCTGCTTGGTCGTGTCGCGGCGGAGGTGCTGCCGGTGGCGCGCGTGGCAAAGCCAGAGCCGGGCGGCATCGTCTTCACCGACGATCAGGCGCCTGTCGAGCAGTTGACAGACCAGTTGATTCTGAACTATATCCAGCAGGGCGGGTGAAGGAGCAGGCGGCGAATGAGTGTTATGGCGATTGTCGGCGCGCAGTGGGGTGACGAGGGTAAGGGTAAGATCATCGACGAGCTGGCCGACCGGGCGGCGTATGTCGCGCGCTATCAGGGCGGCGGCAATGCGGGCCACCGGGTGCTCCACGGCGAGAAGGAGTTCGCGTTCCACCTGGTGCCAGCGGGCATTCTGCACGATGGCGTGACCTGCATCATTGGCAACGGCGTCGTGGTGGACCCGCGCGGGCTGCTGAGCGAGATGGATGATCTGCGCCAGCTTGGTGTTGACCTGACGCGCCTCTTCATCAGCGAGCGCGCCCACGTCGTCATGCCCTACCACTTCACGCTGGACCGCCTGGAAGAAGAGAGCCGCGGCTCGGAACGTATCGGCACGGTGCTGCGCGGCATCGGCCCCGCCTACGTCGACAAGTACGCGCGCAACGGTATCCGTATGGCCGACCTGCTCGATGTTGACGCCTTTCGCGCCAAACTCTCCGCCGTCCTCGACCAGAAGAATCGCCTCATCATGCAGATTTATGGCCAGGAGCCGCTCTCACTCGAAGAGATACATACCGAGTACGTCGGCTACGCGCAGCAG
>JAICKD010000389.1 GCA_025928125.1 Ktedonobacterales bacterium | reverse complement strand
GGTGCATCCCTGGGCAGGCAAGGAACTAGCAATGAAAGGCGTCATCCCTGAAGTCTACACGGCGCTCAGCACATGGACCTGGGCTATGTTCCTGATCTTCACCATTCTCGCCTTTGCTGGAGTGATGGCGTTTGGCGGGGCAATCCTCGCGACGAGCCTGCTGCCGCACTGGCTGGGATGGGCGGCCATCATCTACAGCGCAATGGGGTTGGTCATCCTCGCGGTCACGCGCGACGCTTTACCGATCATGCATCACCTGATGCCACTCGTGTTCGGCATCGTCTTGGTGCTGCCATCATAACGGGCTATAATGGTGAGACACAATACGCCACGTCTCACGCCTGTCTTCCCGCCGCCGGATCGTGGGGAGGGAGGAGACCATGCGCCAGCCAGACCGCGCCCGCATTGCCGTTTTGCTCGCCGCCGCCACCATGGTAGCGCTGGGAGTGGCCTTCGTCTGGCTGCATATCGCCTCACCGTCGGATGGCGCACGTATCGACCCACACCAGCAGCCCTGGCGTTCGCACGGGGTCGCCGTGACCGTGCTGCGCGCTCAATCAGGCGGACTGCGCTCTGGTGATGTCGTCACCGCGATTGATGGCCAAAGTCTGGAAACCTGGGCGTATGCGCTCATCGATCTTTCAGCCGGTCGGCCGGACTGGCGCGTCGGGCAGGTGGTCACCTACACCGTCGAGCGAGGCGGCGTCACCATGGACATCCCCGTTACCCTTGACTCCTATCCGCTCGATGGTGTCTGGCAGGAGGGTTGGAGCACCATCATCTTCGCGCTGGTATTTGCCTTCATCACGCTGTATATCGTGCTGCGCCGACCAGGCGAGCCAGCCGCGCTCGTGCTATTTGTGGCCGCGTCGGGCATTCTGGGCGCGACGACATGGTCATTTGGCTTGCAGATAAGCGACCTGACCGGCGGCGTGGGATTCTGGCTCTACAAGGTGACGACCTCGGTCGCCTTTCTGCTCTTCTACATCGCGATGTTGCACTTCATCCTGATATTCCCGAAGAGAAATGCGCTTCTAGCCCGGCATCGCTGGTGGGTATGGGCGCTCTATCTGACACCCTTTGCCCTCGACGCGATCTACCTCTCCGCCACCTATCTCACGGCATCGAATATCCTTCTCTGGCTGGGCCAGGCAAACGCCGCGGAGAACATCATGGTCGTGTTGCTGGTGGTTGCCATCATCGCCGGAATCACCTGGAGCTATTGGAGCAACCGAGACGCGGAAACCCGCCGGAAGATCCGCTGGGTGGTCTTTGGTGGTCTGTTAAGCGGCCTCGCCGGACTGCTCCTCTGGGAACTTCCAGGGGTTGTCCTGGGCCATCCACTGATTAGCACGAATGCGCTGGGACTGCTTGCTCTACCGCTGCCGATAGCGATAGCCATCGCCATTCTCCACGATCACCTCTTTGACATCGACACAATCCTCAACCGCACGCTGGTCTATGGCGGCCTCAGCGGACTCATCGCGGGCATCTATATTCTGATCATTGGAGGGCTCAGCACGCTGTTTCAGACACGGGGCAACCTGCTGATCTCGCTCGTTGCGGCGGGCGCCGTCGCCGTGCTGTTTCAGCCCCTGCGGCTCTGGCTCCAACGCATCGTTGACCGGATGATGTTTGGCGAACGCGACAATCCCTATGCCGTTTTGTCGGACCTTGGGAGACGCCTGGAGACGGCGCTTGCGCCAGAGGCGGTGCTGCCGACGATTGTCACGACGGTGGCTCACGCGCTCAAACTTCCCTCGGCTGCCATAGCGGTCAGAAATGGCAACCAGTATGCGCCGGGTGTGGAGTATGGCGTGCCTATTGGCGCGCCCGTCGTCTTCCCGCTGGTCTATCAGAGCGAGACTGTTGGACAACTGCGCGTCTCGCCGCGCGCGCCCGATGAGCCATTCACTGAGGCGGACAAGCATTTGTTGGAAGATATCGCCCATCAGGCAGGCATCGCGGTGCATGCCACGCGCCTGACGGCCGACCTGCAACAGTCACGCGCCAGGCTGGTCACGGCGCGCGAGGAGGAGCGCCGTCGACTTCGGCGCGATCTGCATGACGGCATCGGCCCCGCGCTGGCGGGTATGACGCTCAAGGTCGGCGCCATCCGTAATGTGTTGACCAGCAATCCCCCCATGGCCGATCAACTGCTCGGCAAACTCGGACAGGAGATCGAAACAGCCATGGCCGACATTCGCCGACTAGTCTACGCGCTGCGTCCCCCTGCGCTGGATGAGCTTGGCCTGGTTGCGGCGTTGCGCGCGCATGTCATGCAGTATCAGTTGCCAGAAACAGGCGAGGGCAGTCTGGTCAAAGGAACACAACTGGCGGTAACGATTGATGCGCCCGCGAACCTCCCGCCGCTGCCTGCGGCAGTCGAGGTGGCCGCCTATCGGATTGCTTGTGAGGCGCTTGCCAACATAGCCCGGCACGCGGAGGCGCATTCATGCCACATACGCCTTACGCTGGGCCATGCCGCGTTGCGTATGGAGATTTCCGACGACGGCGTGGGGTTGGCCAGCGAGCGGCAGGTAGGCGTTGGCCTGGTCTCGATGCGCGAGCGAGCAGAGGAGCTTGGCGGCACGTGCGCCATCCTATCTGGCCCAGGCAATGGCACGCATATCGTGGCAATACTGCCTCTCGCCAAGGAGTAACCCGGTGGATGCACAATACGAAGACTCCCTGCGCGTCCTCATTGCCGACGATCATCCGATCTTCCGAGACGGCATACGAGCGCTGCTGGCCTCCGTCCCCGACTTCGAGATTGCGGGCGAGGCCGCGACGGGTGAAGAGGCTATCGCCGAAGCGGCCACGTTGCAACCAGATGTGGTGCTCATGGACCTTCAGATGCCAGGAATCGGCGGCGTCGAAGCCACACGACAGATTCTCTTCGCCAGCCCCCACATCCGCGTGCTGATCGTCACAATGTTCGAAGACGATTATTCAGTCTTTACCGCCATGCGCGCGGGAGCGCGAGGCTACATCATCAAGGGAGCCAACTCCAGCGATATGCTGCGGGCGATCCGCGCGGTAGGTAGTGGCGAGGCGATCTTCAGCCCGGCTATCGCTATGCGGCTCATGAACTTCTTCGCCGCGCCCAGACCCGCCATCCCCGCGCAGGCGTTTCCAGAGCTGAGCGCCCGCGAGCGCGAGATACTCGACCTCATCGCGCAGGGCGCCAGCAACAGCGATATCGCCAGCAAACTGGTGCTCAGCCCCAAAACTGTTCGCAACCACGTCTCGAATATCTTTAGCAAGCTACAGGTGGCCGACCGCGCGCAGGCGATCATCCGTGGGCGTGAGGCGGGATTGGGCTAACCATACTGCGAACCGACGCAATGACGCCAATGACAACAGAGACAAACGAAAGCCCTCACTTGCGTCATTGCAAGGAGGGCTACACGCTCACGTCTCAGAGTCTAGGCTACTACCGCCGCCACTTCGTTTTCTGCAACTCCCTGTGGAGGCATTCACGGTTGCGATACGCAGTAATGACGGTATTGTCACGGCCGACCAGAATCGTTGTCCCCTCCAGTTGAGATACCCGGCTGACGCGCTGATCCGTATAGGGGATATCGCGCCTGCGGAGGTGGTAGATTCGGACGCCCGCCACACGCAGTCTATGGCCATGTTGGAGAACGTACTCCAGATCCTCAGCACTGAGGTTGCGCCGCGCGATGCGTTCTCGCGCGTGCTGCGAGAGGTTGAAAAGAGCGGCATTCGTAAGGGAGGGTTGTTGGTGAATAGGAATAACCGCCTCTCGTACTATGAGACAACCGCGCTCATTCCGACAGAGCCGAGACGCTATTCAGTTGTTAAGGCACTCCCGATAGCTCGGCAGTGACGGAGCTTTCAGTATATCAGGCCCGCTTGGCAGCGTCAACATTGCAGCCAATCAGTCATACGTTCAGTTGGCTAAAAGTCAGAGAGACAGGCATAGAAAAATAGCCCTCGCTTCCGTTCTCGGGAACGAGGGCTATTGTGCGCGCAATCGCGGTGCGATCTCAGTTGAAGGCGGCCAGCCCGGTGATCGCCTGGCCGATGATGAGCGTGTGAATCTCGTCGGTGCCTTCATAGGTGAAGACCGATTCGAGGTTGTTCATGTGGCGGCTGACCGGGTATTCCAGTGTGATGCCGCTCGCGCCGAGCACACCACGCGCCTCACGCGCCGTCTTGAGCGCCTCGCGGCAATTATTGCGCTTGGCGACCGAGACCTGCACTGGATGCGCCTGCCCCTGGTCCTTGAGCCGCCCCACCTGCAACGCCAGCAACTGCGCTTTGATAAGCTCCG
>JAICKD010000573.1 GCA_025928125.1 Ktedonobacterales bacterium | reverse complement strand
ATGTGGCTCAAGATGGCGAGTTCGTACAAAGGCTCTCCAAGCAAGCACTGCGCCGCTTGCACGAGATTGACGAGCCCGAACCGCATGAGGTCAAGTGCTACATCCGCTTGCACGGACTAGCGACTGAAGAGTTGCAAAGGCAACTGCACGGGCCGCTGGCAACATATATCAAGCGAGCAGCAAAAACAGATCCGAACGATTGGCACGGGTATGTCGCAACGCCACTCACCTTTGTTACGTCTCTCAAATCGCCGTTCGCCTACCTATTCGACGAGCAGTTGCTGTTGGAGGATGCTGAGCGCCTCCGGAGGCAAATGGTAGACGACAGCCATTGGGAGCCTACCTGGGAGTGGGGGCAATTTGACGATGACTGGGCGGTGGCTCGTGTGGAGTGGAGCGGGAAGATCACCGTGGAGAACCTCCGACTACTCAGCGCCTTTGGCATAGCCATTCCATGATGGCAGGCGTGCAATTCTGAAAGCGCGTCGCCAGGCCGCGCCGCTGCTTACGCCATCCGGGCGCGTAGCTGGCGCTTGAGCATGTCCATCTCGGCGAGGTGGTCGCGCGCGTGGCCGAGCGCGGGCGCGAGGCACCGCCAGACCTGCGGGCGCTGGAACATCCACGGCGCCTCCTCGCGCATGGCCGGTTCCAGGTAGACCGGGTAGCGCTGGAGTTGGGCGGGGACATCTGGCTCGCGCGAGAGATCGTCATCGGTGATCGTGCTTAACCACGCCAGCAAGTTCTGGTGGACGGCGTCGGCGTATTCCAGAATATCGGCCAGCGCCAGCGTGCGCGCCAACTCATCGGACTCCGCCTCGCTCATCCCGACGCCGATCCCATGTGTGACCAGCCGACCGCGCCCCTGCCAGCGCGGCTCGTCGATCATCTCAGGCACACCGCGCACCAGCGTCTGGAGCGCCCAGTCCTGCGCACGGGCAACGTGCCAGAGGTCGAAGGCGAGCAGGTTCGTCCGCGGGAGCACGCGCGTGGTCAGTTCAGCCGGGGTAAGATCGCCGCCGACGTCATGCAGGATCTGGTTGACGCTGGCGTACTGACGGGTCAGCAGGTCTGTTGCGCGCATGAGATCACCCTCCTCTGCCTGGCTGTGATAGAGCGCCGTACGGATAGGAGTCATTTAGGAGTCATTATATCCAGAATCACTCAGAAGTCCAGGGACGCCGCGCCACCAACTTCCGCGTTCTGGCCCCCCTCTCCTGCGAGGAGAGGGGATGGGGTGAGGTTGGGGTGAGGTCAGTGCGGCTTGTAGGCGCCGCGAATCTGCTTGCCCGAGATCGGCCCGCCCAGCGCGGCGCTGATATAACAGATATCAAACGCTCCGGCGCTCAATGGGAAAACGCTCCATACTAATGACAGAACGCCGAGCAGATGATCCCTGAAGATCAGGCCGAGGATGAGGAATCCCAAGCCCGCGACGATGCGAAAGACGCGCCCAGAGGGGCCGTTGATGAAATGCGAGAAACCTGACTGGTTGAAGGATGCCGCGAGACTGCCCATGAATTACCTCCCCAAGAGTCACTAGAAGTCCAGCGAGGCCGCGCCGCCAACCAGGACCTCGACCACATTCGCCGCCGTCACAATTTTCGCGCCCTCGATCAACTGATCCTCGGTGATGCCACGCGGCTTGGTACACGTGCCGCACGCCCAGATTTGGCCGCCGTTGGCGCGAAACGACTGGATGACTTCGGCGAGCGGCGGAAACCCATCTTTATGGATCTCGTCGGCGTAGCCTCGCGTCGCCAGCCACACCCCCTCGATGGTCAGCAGCAGGATGACATCCTGATCGGCTGAGGCGGCCACGTTGCCGACGATAAATGCCAGTGTCGCGCGTTCGGGGTCTTCGCGCCCGTGGGTACAGTGAACGAGTAGTTTTGCCATGGTGAATCTCTCCCCTTCCAGATGGATCAACTTTGCCGCTTGCGGATAAATACCCGCAGCAATTGCGGCGACTCCTCGATCTCAGCGAGCAGCTCGTGGCCGGAGAGACGGCACCAGGACGCGATATCCTCCCGCGCCGTAGGATCGTTCACGCGGACTTCGAGAAGCTGGCCACCGTGCATCTCCTGGAACTTGCCCTTGATGGCCGGGGTCAGCAACGCGCACATCGCGCCCTGGTCCGCCGCTAGCTGCGTCATGTCTAAGAGCGCATCGGGCCTGAGCGTTTTATCATCGGTCGTCTCTTGCGGGCTGCTCATCGCGCGCTCCCCTCCACGTGCTCGTACCGCCTTACCCGCGGGCCTGCCGTGCTACAATGGCGACAATGGATATAGTGCCAGTATGCGTGGTTAGGCAGCCCGCGACAATGACTGAGACTCCGAGAATGTTGATTGAGGCTCCAGAATTTGCTGGACTGAACTCCGGCGCTGGGGAGAGCGAGTACACCCGATGGATGTCCTGTCTGACACGCTGAAGGTGGTGCGGCTGAGCGGTGCGGTCTTCCTGCGGGCGAAACTGCCATCGCCCTGGGCGGTGGCGTCCGCGACGGCCAGCGAGCTTGCCGAGTATCTGCGCCTGCCATCCGACTGTATCGCCGTCTTCCATATCCTCGCGCGGGGCAGTTGCTGGCTCTCGATCCCAGGCTCCGCGCCCGTCTTACTGAAAGCGGGTGACGCGGTTCTTCTGCCCCAGAACTGCCCCCACGTCGTCGGCAGTGACTGGAGCCTCAGTCCCATATCATTCCGGGCGGTCCTGCCCGCGACGATGCCCCCTGACGGCATCACAGAGGTCACGGGTGGAAACGTCGGCGAGATGACGCAACTCATCTGCGGCTATCTCCATTGCGACCAGCGATTCAACCCGCTCCTCGGCGCGTTGCCAGACGTTATGGTCGTGCATCCCAACCACGATGGTCGCGAGGCGGAGACGGAGACGGAGCTATCGGACGCGGGTGCGCTGGCGTCCACGGCGGCGCTGGCGATCCAGCCCGGCGACTGGCTGGAGACGACGCTGCGGCATACCATCGAGGAGGCGCTCGGCGAGCGTCCCGGCAACACGGATATGCTGGCCCGGCTCAGCGAGATTCTCTTCGTGGAGGTGGTGCGGCGCTACATGCAGCAGCTTCCGGCGGCCCAGCATGGCTGGCT
>JAICKD010000805.1 GCA_025928125.1 Ktedonobacterales bacterium | reverse complement strand
GCAAATAACACCCCTCCCCGCAGGCCGTCGAGGAGGGGCAAGAGACAAGAAGACGCTAACAGTTCAGATGGTCTAGACCAGGCTCTTCGTCGAAGACGGATCGAAGAAGTGCAGATGGCTCGTATCGACATGGAGCGAGATGCGCTCTCCTGGCGAGACCTTCGCGCTCGCGCCGACCCGCGCCGTCGAGCCTTTCGTCTCCGACGCCTCGGGTACATATGCGCCAGGTAGCCGCACATAGACCAGTTGCTCATTGCCCAGATGCTCGACGACATCCACCACGCCTGAGATGGTAGCTCCGTCGCCGCTCTGCGCGCCGTCCAGGCTGAAGTGTTCCGGGCGAATGCCGACAATCAGCGGGCGTCCATCCGAGGTATCACCCACGCCGGGCGCCTGGCCCGTGGCCACCTCTGCCGCCTGCCCCTGGAGCGTGAGCCGCTGCGCGTCATCCCCTTTGCCCACCACAATCTCGGCGTGTCCATCGCTCTTGCGGTGCAGATTCACCTCGAAAAAGTCCATCGACGGCGAGCCGATGAAGCCCGCGACGAACAGATTGGCGGGATGGTCGTAGAGCTCCTGCGGCGTCCCCAGCTGCTGGATGACGCCAGCGTTCAGAACGGCGATGCGGTCGCCCATCGTCATCGCCTCCACCTGATCGTGCGTAACGTAGACGAAGGTGGTTCCCGTCGCCTGATGCAACCGGCTGATCTCCGTCCGCGTCGCCACCCGTAGCTTGGCATCCAGATTCGAGAGTGGCTCATCGAGCAGAAATACCTGCGGATCGCGCACCAGCGCCCGTCCCAGCGCCACACGTTGCCGCTGGCCTCCAGATAGCTCACGCGGCCTCCGCTTGAGATAGGGGGTAATGCCCAGCATCTGCGCCGCCCGCTCGACACGCTGCTGAATCTCTTCCTTTGGAGTGTGCCGTAACGTCAGCGCAAACGCCATGTTGTCGAAGACCGTCATATGCGGATAGAGCGCGTAATTCTGAAAGACCATCGCGATATCGCGGTCTTTGGGCGCCACATCGTTTACCAGACGGTCGCCGATGTACAGGTTGCCTTCCGAGATATCTTCGAGGCCCGCAATCATACGTAATGCGGTCGATTTACCGCAGCCCGATGGCCCGACCAGCACGAGAAACTCGTGGTCGGCGATCTCCAGGTTCAGGTCGGTAATAACCGGTGGGTTGTCGCCATAGCGCTTGTACACGTGCTCGAACCGAACATCAGCCATTGCCAACCTCTTTTCCGCGCTAGTTGGTCGTCTGATTGCAGGGCCATTCGATCAAGTCGCTCATGCTGGATCGTTCACGTCCACAGGCATGCGTTGGGGCGCACGTCACACGACCATCATCGCCTGCATTCGTCTCCTATTATGTATCACACAAGCGCAACCAGGGGTATATCGCAAGAACAAGACCGTTATTCGCCTCCGCAGTCGCGAACAGGCTGATGCGCCAGACTATCCTGTAACCCGGCAATTGAGAGCGCTGGCGCCGCGACCCCCGGCGAGAGCGTATGAGCGGCCGCAGTGAGCGCCAGCAATACGCCGCCCGTATACAGCCAGATCGCCACCGAAGGGCCGCCAGCGGCTTGCGGCGCCAACTGCATGCTGGTGCGCTGTGTCAGCACGACCCCATCCGACCAGGCCGATGCGCTGGTGAGTGGCACGGCAGTGATCGCGCCCGCCACCAGGCTCCGGCTACCAAGCCAGTTGGAGAGAGCGGTACGGGCGGACAGCGCCAGCAGGTAGTCTGGCGTGATGGGCGTGGCAGCGAGGTCCGGCGCGGTAAAGATATCCGCCGTGGGGTTGAGGGCGTACGGCTTGGTGGCCGTCCAGTGTTGCGCGCCGGGACGCAGCGAGAAGGTCACGCTGGCGCGGGTCGTATAGAGCACGGGCAGGCGCCGTTCGAG
>JAICKD010000448.1 GCA_025928125.1 Ktedonobacterales bacterium | reverse complement strand
ATGGGTTCCCAGCGCGATCAGGTAGTCAAGCTGGGTGAGCCGCTGGCCCAGCGTCTCGTAGAGCAGCGCGAAGAGCAGCGGGATTGGCGCCGTGCGCGTGCCATCAGGAATGATGACGAGCGCACGCTTGCCGTCGAGCGCAAGGTTGGCGAAGGCGCGCGCCAGCGTCTCCGCGACCTCCATCGGCGTCAACTCATCGCCTTGCGCCTGCACATCTATCACCATCACATTCGCCTTTCCATGCGCCATAGGTCGCACGCCGCGCAGCGGCGCCTGGTCGCGGCCCTATACTCCACTATACGCCGAGAAGCCGCCATCCACCGGAACGACGACGCCCGTGACGAAGGCCGCCGCCGGGCTGACCAGCCAGAGCGCCGCGCCCACCAGATCATCCGGCGCGCCAAAGCGTCCCATCGGCGTATGCGCCAGAATCGCCTGCCCGCGCGCGGTTGACGCGCCCGTCTGCGCGTCGGTCAGCAAGAAGCGGTTCTGCTCGGTCAGGAAGAAGCCCGGCGCGATGGCGTTGACGCGAATGGCGGAGCTATACTCCTGCGCCATGTGGACGGCGAGCCATTGGGTGAAGTTGGCGACGGCGGCCTTGGCGGCGCTGTAGACGCCGACGCGCGTCAGCGGGCGCAGGCCGTTCATCGAGGTGATGTTGAGGATGCAACCCTCGCCGCGCGCGGCCATCGTCCGCCCGAAGACCTGGCTCGCCTGGAACGCCGTCATGAAGTTGCCCGCAAAGACCGTCTGCGCCGCCTCGGCGCCGATGTCGAAGAAAGGCTGCGTCGGGCCAGCCGTCGTGCGTGGATCATTACCGCCCGCGCCATTGACGAGGATGTCCACCGGACCAAGCTGTGCGGCGATGGTTGCGGCCGCCGCCTCCAGCGCAGCGCGGTCGAGCGCATCGCAAGCCAGCGCCAGCGCCTCGCCGCCAGCCATTCGCGCCTGCTGCGCCACACGCTCGGCAGGCTCCAGCCGTCGCCCGATGACGACCACGCGAGCGCCTGCGCGGCTCAAGCCCAGCGCCAGCGCGCCACCCAGTGCGCCGCTGCCGCCCGTCACCACGGCGACACGCCCACTCAGCCCAAACAGGTCACGCAGGAATCGGCCATCGTCGGTCATACGCAAGCGCCTTTCACCGAGCCAGCTGGAAGCGTGGTCAGCGGCGCTGACCACCTCAGCCTAGCATAACGTGTAGGCTCCTGAGCGCGATGGAGTCAATGGCTGTATATCATGCAGGGTCTATCCGTTGGAAATGAACGTGGCCCGACCGAGCAGGCGTCCTTTTCGGCTTGCGCTTCGACGGCGCTGCCAACTATAGAGATCATTGGCAGCTCGGTTGGAGCAAGGTGATAGGAGGAGCTATGCGGAACTGGATACTGTTGGCGAACTCGAAAGTGAGACATACTAGCCGACAGGGACGCCGTTCGCCAAAACGCGAACCTCGCGCTTTGCCGCTCTCGCCACCTAGCTGCTAGTTCGCCAATAATATCGGATTCACGTTAGAGTAGCGTCTGTACCACTAGTGATCTCGGCCCATCGTTGCCCTATCACGTGCGCGTTTGTGTCAATCTCTGCCTCTCACAGGGGGCTTTAGCACCGTCCAAGTTGAGGGTCGCAGTTTCTCTTCGGATACTTTGCGAGGCGCTCAAGGGATTGCTCCTACCCACATGCCAAATAGGGTCAACGAAATCGCATATGGAAGAAGCCACAGGAACGAGGCTCCGAAGGCGGATCTGTTTCTAGCTCGGATGGCCCGTATCAAAACAGCAGCAAAGACGGCCAACGGTATCTGCGCGAGGACAAAGACGATGAGAGTTGGCATATCATGTGCCTCCAATCTACATGCCAGCGTACTACTCACACGCAACGATATACTACCCCATGCAGTTCATATCGTTGCGATCGTCTGAGTTGCTGTTGCACAGCAGTGAGTTGGATCCCGATTCTCCTCTGGCCCCTCCCCCTTGGAGGAGGAGAACCCGAAGCGTGCAGCGCCATACAGGTTAACGCGCGAAACAGATTATGTGTCAGCACACAGGCGAAGGCCACGGTGTGCCTGTCCAAGGCGCATTGATATAAGCGCCTCGATTTCCGCAAGAGCTGGTATCGTGATCGAGCGCGAAGTATAAAATGCCAATGTAGGATGCAAGGAGAGCCCCAAACACGATGCATATCGCTGTCGTTCCGCATCCAATGGCAACTAAGGCCCCCACGCCACCAAGCGTAATAATGTTCACAGGATTCATCCAATAGATGAAGCAATCGTTGACGTACCACTGATTGCCCCACCACTGAGGGTGATCCACTGCACGAGCACCTGTCATGCTGCATGTGTTTGCGAAAGGTTGAACGGTTGCGTTGGACTGTGTAATGCCATTGAGCGGCACTAGACCTCCTATGTCGCTGTTCACCGATTGGTCGATCACTTGCGGGTCTTTGTCGTTTCTGGGTAGAGCGTTGTACTTCGCAATTGCCGCCTGCGCATACGTTACATCTTGCGTGTTGAGATGTTGATATGCGCTAGGCGCGAGGGATGCAATGAACGCAGAAGACACCGTTACGTAAGGATTGATGCGCTGTATCATCGCCTGTGCGTTCGCAGTCGAGCCGTTTTCCCTCGCAGCGCCTTCCGCAGGGCTTGCAGCGTGAGCCGTTGATGGAGCGGCTAGTATGAAGGTAGCGCAGAACGCCACTCCCAACGCGGCAATCGCGAATCTCTGAATCGCGGATTTGAGCATAGTTTGTATTCCCTTCGCTTCCACGTGCAAATTGGCTGCACGTAGGAGTCAACAAATCCATTTCCACTGCAATGGACACGCTTACTTTCATAAGCGAGGCGGTGGTGTGCGGTCCTGACACAATCAAGCGAGGCGGTGGTGTGCGGTCCTGACACAATCAAGCGAGGCGGTGGTGTGCGGTCTTCAAAACTCCTTCCTGCAAGCACCCATACTCAGTCTCCATGTGAGAGAAGCATACACACATTATCTAGAGTTGTCAATTACAATTGTTGAGTTGCGGGCCCACAGCGGGCTGAGTGCCCGCAAAACCCATCTACCGTGTGCGCGTCACCTTCTAGATCGCGCGCGAGGTGTCGGGATCAAGCCTCTTGGCTAGCGCCAGCGCGCCACCGAGTGCGCCACTGCCGCCCGTCACCACGGCGACACGCCCACTCAGCCCAAACAGGTCACGCAGGAATCGGCCATCGTCGGTCATACGCAAGCGCCTTTCATCAAGCCAGCCAAGCGGGCGTGCCGCATCCTGCGCCGAATCCTGTCCTCAGCTTACCATGCAGGTGTGCGATCAGCGGCGCAACGCGGCGACTCTGGCGTCTACTCCCGGTCGCTCAATCTACACCAATTGGGCGCGCTCAAAACCACGCAGGCGCCACGAACGGCGCCTGGGCGCAGCCGACGGATGTTAGGATTCTCCCAGCCTCTAGCGGCCACGCAGAGAGGTTCTCACGTGGCATGTGTGAGGCTTGCGTGAGGCGTGTGACCCTGGCGCAATTGAGCGCCGATCTTCCCAATGAAAGGAGGAGCGCGCAGCATCCGCGTTTCAACGCCGCTTAGCCGCTGCCCCGCGCACTGTGCCAAAGTGAGGGAGGAAGAACAAAGGTGTTTCGTAACTTACTCATGCGCAATGCCGTCCGCATCACGCTCCCATGTCTGCTCGCCCTGGCGAGCCTCGGAGGTTCCCTGGCTGCTGCGCCCGCTGTCGCGGCCCACGGAACGACGATCCATGTGGTGAAGGTCACCGCGCACGATAATGGGTCCGACGCCAACTTCCACGGCTACTTCACGATACCCAGCACGGTACCCACGGGCCTCGT
>JAICKD010000608.1 GCA_025928125.1 Ktedonobacterales bacterium | reverse complement strand
CATCTTGGGAGGCGAACGCGCGAGATGAGCACGGTAAGTGCGCATCGTTGTCCAATTCTCCCGAAATGGGATGAGGCCAGGGAGAGCGAGGGCCGCTTGCGGCACTATCGCCACCGCTGCTACAATGCGGACAAGACGCGCTGGCCCACGACTCTGGTCCCCCCTCCCTTTTAGGGGAGGGGGTAGGGGGAGAGGGCAGCTAGACACGAGGATATCCACCATGGCCGTTCTTCCCAATGAGCGCCGCCCCGACTGGCTGCGGGTCCGCCTGCCCGTCGGCGACAACTATAACGACCTCAAGAACCTGATGCGCAGCAAATCGCTGCACACCGTCTGCGAGGAGGCGCGCTGCCCCAACATGGGCGAGTGCTGGGCCAACCGCACCGCCACTTTCATGATCCTCGGCAGCGTCTGCACCCGTAGCTGCGGCTTCTGCGCCGTGGCGACCGGGCGACCGATGGCGCTGGACTGGGAGGAGCCGCGTCGCGTCGCCGAGGCGGTGACACAGATGGGCCTCAACCACGTCGTCGTCACCTCGGTCAACCGCGACGAGTTGCACGACGGCGGCGCGACCCTCTTCGCCGCCACTATCCGCTGGATTCGCCGGATGAATCCTGAGTGCGCCGTCGAGGTGCTGACGCCCGACTTCAAAGGCTCGCGTGAGGCGCTCAAGGTCGTGATGGATGCGAAGCCCGACGTCTTCAACCACAACGTCGAGACGGTTCCGCGGCTCTATCGCCGGGTGCGCCCGCAGGCGGTCTACGAGCGCTCGCTGGAGGTGCTGGCCTGGGCGAAGGAGATGTATCCTGAGAAGCCGACGAAGACCGGCTTCATGCTGGGCCTCGGCGAGACGCACGACGAGATCGTCGAGTTGCTGCGCGATATTCGCGCGCACAATGTGGATATCGTCACCATCGGCCAGTATCTGCGCCCCTCGCCGCAGCACCTGCCTATCGAGCGCTACGTCCCGCCGGACGAGTTCCGCGAATATGCGCGAATCGGCCGTGAAATGGGCTTCCGCAACGTCTATAGCGGGCCGCTGGTGCGTAGCTCGTATCACGCCTGGGACCAGGTGAAGCAGCTCGCCGACGCATAGCCTCGGCAAATACGGGACAAAGAGCAGTCCCGGAGAAAAACAAACGCCCGGGCGTTCCACCAGGCCATCCGCTCATGGTCTGATGAAAGCGTCCGGGCGTCCCAGGAGAGCGTGCATGCGATTGGGAAACCTCACTGCTCTGCTGTACTCTACCAAAGCGCGGCGCAGACCTCCGCAGAGAGAGCCACGCCCAGCGCAGAAGCAGCGCAGAACCCGCGCACGTTTCACCTCCACACATGCCCGCCAACGCCAGATACTGCCGGAAGGAGCGTCCCGTGGCCACCTTTAATCCGCGCTACACAGACGAGCTACCGGAGATCGCCGATCTGGTCATCATCGGCGGCGGCATCATCGGCGCGGCCACCGCCTATTTTGCGGTACGGGCGGGGTTACACCCTATCGTGCTCGAAAAGCAGGCGATGCCAGGTACTCTTACGACGCCTAAGGCTACCGGAGCTTTTCGCGCGCAGTTCGATAATCCCGAAGAGATGGCGCTGGTCCGCGAGGGCATCGACTTCTACGCCCATTTCTCCGAACGCACCGGGCTGGATGGCTACGACCTCGGCATCCATCAGCAGGGCTATCTCTGGCTCGCCACCACGCCGGAGACGGCGCGGCGCCAGCGCGAAGTGGTAGACGAACAGCGCGGCTGGGGGCTGAACGATGTCGAGTTGCTAGATGGCGACGAGGTGCGGCGGCGCTTCCCCTATGTGAGCGAGGGTGTTTTGGGCGCGCGCTATCGTGCGGGCGATGGCTGGCTCGATGTGCGCAGGTTGCTGATGGGCTATGTGCGCGCCAGTCAGGCGCCGCTGGCGCTGGATACGACCGTCACGGGCATCGAGATCACGGGTGGGCGCGTGCGCGGTGTGCGGACGAGCCGGGGTACGGTCGCCACCGAGCGGGTGGTGATCGCGGCGGGGCCGTTCTCTGCGGAGGTTGGGCGGTTGGCGGATCTCGACCTGCCGATCACCTGCGTCCGGCGCCAGCGGGTCATTCTGCCCGAGGCTCCCGAAGTCCCACCGGACGCGCCGATGACGATTGACGAGGAGACGGGCGCGCACTGGCGTCCCTGGCTCTCCGGCGCGCACCTGATGTGGACGACGCCCACCGAGCCAGCCACCCCGCCGATGGAGGACGTACCCACCAGCCTCGCCTTCGCCTATGGGCTGCTCAACCCCGCCAGCGACCACGCCGTCGCGCGCATCAGCCCGTTCTGGCGCGATGTCTGGCAGCGCAACACGGCGCACTGGCTGCTCGTCGCCGGGCAATACTCCTATACGCCCGACCACCGCCCGCTACTCGGCGCGACGCCGATAGACGGCCTCTACGTCAACTGCGGCTATAGCGGCCACGGCATCATGGGCAGCGCGGGCGGCAGCCGCCTGACAGTTGACATCATCACCGGCGCCATCGCCAGCGCCGACAACCCCTTCCGCCTGGACCGCCCCTTCGCCGAGCGCGCGCTGGACGTGCTGTAGGCCTCACCCGACCTCACCCCCAACCCCTCTCCCGCAGGAGAGGGGAGCCAGAACACAAAAACGCCCGAATCGCGTCTGGCTCGGGCCCCCTCCCTTTTAGGGGAGGGGGTTAGGGGGAGAGGGCCGGGGCTAGCGCCTAGCACGTGGGCAGGAACTGGTTGGTGAACGCCGCGCCATAGTCTGGCTGTTTGGTGATCGGGTTGCCGTTGGCGTCCTGAATCGCTTGGTGGTTGAACATGAAGCGCGGATAGTTCGTCCACGCGGCCAGCGACTGCGTACCCCAGCACTTCTCGCCCGGCGCGTAGAGTGGGCTGAGATACGCCTG
>JAICKD010000040.1 GCA_025928125.1 Ktedonobacterales bacterium | reverse complement strand
CGGACACCCGCGCCTGCTCTCTGATCGAGTACGTCTCAGTCCACCCTCCGACGACGAGAATGAGCGTACGCTTGTTGGCAGGCACGGGGATACAGCGCTTGGATAAACGGCGCAATGCCGCGTAGCTTCTTGTGCATGCTGCGTCCTCCTGTCCTTCAGGCTATCCACCATAGGTGCGCTCAACTGGCGCCGCGCTTAAGGTAACATACTGGACCAGATACGCGCAAGAGATATCCTGTTCATTCGTGCAGAAATCTGACACCTGCAGATCTTCATCTGCTCTGGACATAGGGACAGGGATTCATGCTCCGCTTGCCGCTCACGTCGCGCGAGCGCTACGATGTGATGTAGGGACGCCCCGCCGCTGCTAGTCGGCCCTGCTGTCAGGCTATGCTATGTGCTAGACTGACGAGCGGTGACACGTGCCAATCAGGCACAAGTTTTGCGGCTAACAGCATGGGTGTCTCTCTCATCCAGTTTTACCGATTCGCAGAACGTAAGGAGGATTCCGAAACAATGGCGTACGAACTCCCACCGCTACCGTATGACTACAACGCACTGGAACCGTATATCGACGAAGAAACGATGCACCTGCATCACGACAAACACCATCAGGCATACGTCAACAACCTGAATGCCGCGCTCCAGGGGCAGAGCCAGTTCGAGAACATGAGCATCGATCAGCTGATCCGCAGCCTGAACAGCGTTCCCGAAAACATTCGCACCGCCGTCCGAAATAACGGTGGCGGCCACATCAACCACAGCATGTTCTGGCAGATCATGAAGCCCAGTGGCGGCGGCGAGCCAACCGGCGACCTCGCCAGCGCAATCTCGTCCGCATTCGGTTCATTCGACCAGTTCAAGGCGGCGTTCAACGACGCTGGCGCCAAGCGCTTCGGCTCCGGCTGGGCGTGGCTGGTCATCGGCGCGGACGGCAAGCTCGCGGTCACTTCGACGGCCAACCAGGACAGCCCGCTGATTGACGGCCTCTACCCAGTCATGGGGAACGATGTCTGGGAACATGCCTATTATCTGAAGTATCAGAACCGGCGTCCAGAGTATCTTGCGGCGTGGTGGAATGTCGTCAACTGGGACGAGATCGCCAAGCGCTTCGCCCAGGGCATGAGCGGACGCTAGCGCCCACAAACACAAACCCACACATCCCTAAATGGATCCCCCTCCTCCATGTGATCAGTCATGTGGACGAGGGGTTTGTTCTTTGCCCCCAACGTGACCGAGTAACGCAAGGTTGCCGCAAGATGTGGCGCACCTCATTGCGGATAGGCGATATATCGTACATCCTAAGTCTTAGACAGGTTATAACCTTGGACACTACAGAGGCCCACGGTTATGAGGTAAAATACAATCAACGTCAGACGTGAATGGCACGTTTGCAACTCTGAGGCGATTTCCACGTATATAGTTCGGGAAGCTCAGCTTCAGAGAGGCATTTTCGACCAGGTTCATGTCGGCGTGTTGCAGTGAGACAGCTCGATGTGGCGGATGTATGACCGAGGTGGTCGGTAATAATCGCCAACGAGATAGATACGGCACACGGCCAAACGAAGGAGGCCCGGGGTGGATATCCAAGGTACTACCCTGGCTGCTGGTAAAGCGCTGGGTCACGCGATGTCTGGGCGTCCGCGAGAAGAGAGCACGAGTAGCGTCTCTTCGTCGCGTACGACCGATATGATTGAGGACACCACTCTCGTGCGCAGAACGCTTTCTGGTGATCAGGAGGCATTTTCGTCGCTCGTTGAGAAGTACAAAGATCCTGTGTTCAACGTCGCCTACCGCATGCTCGGTAATCCCACCGAGGCGGAGGACGTCGCCCAGGAAGCTTTTGTCCGCGCCTACACCCAGTTGCACACCTACAAAGAGGCGCATCGGTTCAGCACCTGGCTGCTCTCGATTGCGTCGCACCTTTCGATTGACCAGCTTCGTCGTCGACGTTTTCTCGCATTGCCCCTGGAGAACGTGCCTTTCCTGGAATGGATCGCCGATGTCGGCCCAGGGCCAGAGCAGTCCGCTCTGCGCCATGAGACCGCTGACGACATGCAGCGCATCCTCGATACGCTGCCGGTCAAATATCGCGCGGTTCTGCTTCTGCGCTACTGGCATGACTTCTCCTATGAGGAAATTGCCCAAACCCTGGACCTGACTCCGGCCCTGGTGAAGGCCCGTCTCCACCGCGCCCGTGAGCTTGTCGCGCGCACAATGAAGGCACAGGGGCTGGACATGACCCTCGCCAGCGAGGAAACAGATGAGCGAGAGCATGGAAAGATCGCGGCAGGCGACGTCGGGCTGGCGGCGCACTAGTATCGCCGCCTTCTCCGCGCTATTCGCCTTCGTCCTCGCGCGCATCGTGTTGCGTCGCAGGCCCGCTCTGCCCGCAGGTGCGCAGCGGGCCAACGTCACGGTCGAACCCGCCGACGATACGCTCGACCGCCAGATACGGTTGCGTATGCCCGTCACGATGGCCAGCGCGCCCAGTGAATTTACCGCCAAGGTGCTGACTCGCATCGCGACCGCGCCGACCCCGCAGCGGCAATTCGCCGCGGGTCCGCCTCCGCGAGGCTCCTGGCTCCGGTCGTTGCGCATTCTCGGCCTGACGTTCAGCGTAGCGCTGCTGCTGATGCTGGGGACGGGGGTAGTCGTCACCCTGATTAACCCCTCGTTAGCGGTTGCGATTCTCGACGCGCTCATCTCGGTGGCGATTGGCCTGATGGCTTTCGGGCGGATGCTCGGCCAACTGATTAGCCGCGCCACCGCCACGCCCTGGGTGGTCCCTGCTGTCTTGGGCGCTTTGCTAGCGTGCCTGCTGCTTTCCTGGGCGCAACTGACTCGCCAGTTCGGGCGCGACCCACAGGAAGCCTGACGCTCCCATGCGCGCCCCACACCCATCGTCGCATACGCGCTATGCGATTCTCCTCGCAGCCGTCCTCGGTGGTGTCGCGCTCTTCGCCGCTGCGTTTGCGCTGCCCTGGCACACCTGGCTGAACGGCGCGCCCAACGAATCGCCTGACCGACCTGAGCGGCTGGCGCTTTCGTCTGGATATCTCGCTGGAACCAGCCCTTCGTGGCATCACGCTCAATTCGCGAACTGCACGCCAGAGGACCACGATGTTTTTGGCAAAGATGTGGTCATTGACACGCAGCAGTGGTATTGCGGCCATATCATGGACTACGGCGGTAATATTACCGTGCTTGGCCGTGTCAGCAACGACGTCATAGCGGTTGGTGGAAGTATTGTTGTTTCGGGCGAGGTCGATGGCCGTGTGCTGGCGCTCGGCGGCAACGTCACGCTCCTGCCAGGCGCGCATATCGCTGGCGACGTGCAGACACTCGGCGGCTCCGTCAGCCGCTCGCCCGGCGTCCAGGTAGATGGCAAGGTCGATCGTGGCATGACGACTGATCAATTCACGCTGCCAAACTTTACGAGCATCATTCCCGTCCGCCTCGACTGGACCGATGTCATTTTCTGGGCATTCTCAGGGCTTGTCATCTCGCTCTTCCTGCCATCGCAACTGACGCGCGTGCGGCTCATGGCTCGCCACCAGTTCCTTGGCAGCCTGTTTCTCGGCCTGCTGGCATACGCAATTGGCGTCGTCGCCGGCGTAGTGCTGGTGCTAACCTGCCTGGGCATCCCGCTGGCGCTGGCGATTGGCGTGGTACTCTGGGGAGGATCGATCTTTGGCACGGCGGCGCTCGGACTCTGGATCGGAAGCGCGCTGATCCCAGGCGCGACAAACCGCAGACGCCTGCCATTCATTCTGGCGACCGTTCTTGGCGTCTCGATGCTCGCCATCGCTAGCACGGCGCCTGTGATTGGCGGAATCATTCGCGTGCTGGTGAGTTGCGCGGGGCTGGGCGCCGTGCTGCTGTCGATTGCGACGATGCGCCATCCATCCCCAGCCCGCCGACGCGCGCTCGTGTAGCTCCCCACGCCCGCCATCTCTTTCCCTCTGACTGCCTTTGCCTTTGTATGTGCTACACTACGGCGGAGTACCGTGTCACCTGTAGAGATGATTGGTGTCGATCTCGCTGGGAAGGGCGCACTTATGCCGGACGCCGTGACAGGCGACGCGCTGCTGGAAATGGTGTTGACGGATCTCGCCTATGGCGGAGATGCGGTGGGCCGCTACCGTGGTCGCGCGGTATTCGTGCCGGGCGGCATCCCCGGCGAGCGGGTTCGCATCCGCGTGGTCAGTGAGAGCAAGTCCTCCGCTCGCGCAGAGTTGGTCGAGGTGCTGGAAGCGTCGCCAGATCGCGTCGCGCCGCGCTATTCCGAACTCTCCACGTCGGGCGGGTTCCAGTGGCAGCATATCGCCTATCCCGCCCAGGTCACCTGGAAGACGCACATCGTCGAGCAGTTGCTCACGCGTATTGGCCATTTCGCTGAGCTGCCAGTGCAGCCAACCATCGGCATGCCCGATGGCAGCGACCTCTGGCGCTATCGCACCGTCGCCCAGTTTGCTATTGGCCCAGATGGCGCGATTGGCTTCCGCCGCGCCAACAGCCGCGACGTGCTGGATATGTCCAACTGCCCGATTGTCCATCCAAAGCTCGATACACTCTATGTCGCCATTCGCGAGTGGATGCGCGCGCGCTGGGGCGCAGAAGCCGCCGGGTTCACCGAGCGCTTCACCGTACGGGTCGCGGCCAACCCTCCGGATGCCACCTCGACTGATACCATGCTGAATGGCTACGGCCTGCTAACTATCGAGGCGCGCCCTGCTGGCGCATTCACCAACGCCGACGAGATGGCCGCGCTTGCCAGCGCGATGTACAGCGAGATACCGGGGCTGTCGGGGGTTGTCATTCTCGGGGTTCCAGGTGGGCATGGCCGCATAACTGCTGGCTCCGACTTCATCTTCGAGCGCGTGCTGAACAAGACCTACCGCGTCTCGGCAGGCTCGTTCTTTCAGGTAAACGCGGCACAGACGCCTAACCTCGTGCGCGAGGCGCGTGCGGCGGCGCGCCTTGTGCCAGCGGATCACCTGCTGGACGGCTATAGCGGCGTTGGATTGTTCTCACTGATTTTCGCGGATGACGTCGCCCACGTTCACGCGATAGAGTCGCATCCAGGCGCGGTGGCCGATGCTCGCGCCAGCGCCGCCTTAAACCACACCGGCAACGTCACCATGACCGAAGGGGTATTGGAGCGCATTCTCGGCGCACTGCGCCCCCCGCACGATCGCGCGGATGTCGTGCTGGTTGACCCGCCGCGCACCGGATGTCTGCCACGCGCGCTGAGCGAGATACAGCGCCTTGCGCCACGCACCTTCGTCTACGTGTCGTGTGATCCTTCAACGCTTGCCCGCGACCTGCGCATCATGTGCGACAACGGCTACCGGCTGGAGTCCGTGCAGCCGGTAGATATGTTCCCCTTCACGACGCACATCGAGTGCGTGGCCCGCTGTGATAGAGTAGGCACGGCATGACCTGAGCCTGCCTGCCCAACGCTCAGGAAGCTGCCGCGACCTCTTTGGGGAACCGCTAGGCCGCCGCGTCAATCACCTGCATCATTGCGGCTACTGGCGCTTCGAGTACCGGCCCATGACCAACTGCCAACCGGGTTGGCTGCAGCGCGGTGAGCGCGCGGGCGGCGCCGAGCGCAGTCGCCTTATCCCATGTCGCCATCGAGGAGAACGGGAAGCGCATTCGGAACATCCCCGAGACACCGATGCCGGTGAAGGTAAAGAGCGCGTCGCCAGCGATCAATGTGCCATCGCGGGTATCGAGAAACGCGATGTGTCCGGGCGTATGGCCGGGCGAAGCGATGACGCGCAGCGATCCCACCATGTCGCCGGGTTGGAGCACGCCCGTTGGCCGCGTCGTGATGACCGGATAGTCGCCGCGCGGCTTTGTCTGAGCTTCGTCCACGTCGAGGCTGAAGTCGCGCGCCAGCAGCCGCGCCTCACGCGCGCCCACCAGCACATCGGCGTCTGGGAGCGCCTGATGGAGCGGGTCGAGCGAACCGACATGGTCGCCATGCACATGTGTCAGCGCAATCCGCCGGATCGGCGCGCCAAGCTGCCCCGCTGCGGCCAGAATGGCGTCCGCTGTCTTCGTCCAGTTGGTGTCAACCAGCGTCAGACCGTCATCTTCGCGCACGAGATAGCAGTTGATCGGAAACAAGATCGTTGACTTCTCTATCTGAGTCAAATATCGCCCATGGGTCGTGATCATGATCGCCATCGAATGAACCTCCCGCCCATCGCACCAACTACTAATATAATTAGTTTATAAACTATTTTTATTAGTACGTCAAGGGCATGCGGTGGCGATTCTCTGACATTTGGAAAGCGCGGTTAGACCATTGAGACATGTGCATGGATAGAAAGAACCTCCTGGCGTCTCAGCGGCTCATGTTGGAGCGCGCTCGCAACCAGGAGGCTTGTTTAACCTAGCGCCAGTGACCGGCCTACGAGCCGGACGCGACCTTCCAGAGATAGCCATCCGGGTCGCTAAAGTAGCCGAAGTAGCCCCACTGCACGGCGGCCGCTGCCCGCACGACGCCACCTCCGGCTGCCACGGCCTTGCTCATGACATCGTCCACCTCCTCAGGCGAGGCAACGATATAGTGGAACGAGACCCCCCGGAAGCCGGAACCCTCGGAGGAAACGCCCGCGTCCTGGGCCGCGGCCTCGCGCGGATAGAGCGCCAGCGACGACGAGCCGTCACCCAGCGTAAGCTTGACGAACTGGGGATAGTCCTGATCGAGCGTACAGCCCAGGCCCTCCGCGTAAAACTTCTTGGAACGCGCCAGATCTTCGACCGCGAGCATGATGGTGGTCACCTGTAGCGACATGGTTGTCTTCCCTTCCGCGATTCGACACTGTTTCGACGGTGTGTTGAGCACCCTACCTGGATGACGAACCGCAGCGGCAAAGTGTGACCGCATGACCAATCCGCGAACGACGCCGCCTGACACCCCATGTCTTATCCTCCACTGGGCATCTCCGGGCCGCTATCCTCGCTGGCTGGTCCAGCGATTGGCGGCACTGGGTGCGTCGCGCTATACGGATGGCGGCGCATCACCATGCCCGATTGCTCCAGCAGCAGCTGATAGGCTTCCTCTAGCTCGTCGTCGTAGTCATACGGCTGGTCGTAGACAACTTCCCGGATGCCCGCCTGCACGGACTCTTTGAGGCAGTTGAAGCAGGGGCGTGTGGTCACGAAGAGGCTGGCATCCTCGGTCGCGGTACCCTGCCGCGCCGCCAGGGCGATGGCATTCTGCTCGCCATGCACGCAGAGGCAATACTCCAGCCCGGCGCCGCTCGGCGCATCGGAGGCGCAGCGCGGGCAGCCCCCCTCGTCGCAGTTCTTGACGCCAAACGGGGTGCCGTTGTATCCGGTGCTGATGATCCGCTTCTCGACGACGATCAGCGCGCCGACCTGGCGACGGATACAACTGGAGCGGCTTGCCACCACCCACGCGATATTGATATAGTAGTCATCCCACGAGGGGCGTTCTCGTCTAGCCATGGCACACCTCACCCGCATCTAATCCGCATCTCACGGCGAATTTTCAGCCTTCGTTGCATTATATAGCGCCACATCGCTTGCGTCATGCCCGCGTGATCGCGTACAATAGCGTGCGGCGAGGCAGACGGAATTTTGGTTCTCGCCCTGAGTTGACTTGCCATGACACTCCTCTTCGTCATGGCGCTGGAAGGAGGGTGACCTTATGAGCATGTCCGCACCTGCGCGTCATGGTCTGCGCCGCCACCTCACCCTCCCCGCAAGCCGAGAAGCCGTCGCCGCACGCTGAGAGACGCTGTGGTGGCCCTGGCGCTGATCCCGAATCGCATGTCCGGCGGGCAATGCTCGTCGCGCAAGATTCGCACGTCCGAATGCATACCACCACAAACGTTTGTTCCGGCCATAGCGTTTGCCGGACATTTTCAGCGCCAGGAGAACAACCGACTTGTCTTCTAAACACCGATCTTCGCGCCAGTCCGAACGAGCGACCGGCGCATCCGAATCCGAATCCGCCTCCACTGTCCAACTCGCGGAGGGGCTTATCGTCGATGGAAGCCGGGGCCTTTACGCAGTCGAGACGCCCGATGGCCTCCTCCGCTGCACCATCCGGGGACGCCTGCGCAAAGAACTGGAATACGGATCGCGGGGAGGGGCGGGACGTCAGGTTAAGCGTGTCACCGTGCGCGAGCACGATCCCGTGGCTATCGGCGACCGCGTGCGCGTTCTGCCAACCGGCGGCGAGAGCGGCGTCATCGAGCAGGTCGTCGCGCGGGCGGGCGGAGCGTTCACCCGCCGCGACCCAAACGCGGGCGCGGGCAATCTGGCGTTGACGACCGTCGCGGGACTGGACCAGCTCATCGCCGTCTTTGCCGCGTGCGAGCCAGCGCCGCATCTGCGCCTGCTAGACCGCCTGCTCGTGCTCGCCGAATCGCAGGATATCGCCGCATTGATCTGCCTGAACAAAGTTGACCAGCAGCCGGACGGCTGGCTGCTCGAACGATTGGAGGTCTATCGCGCGGTTGGCTATCCGGTCGTGATGACGAGCGCCGCCACTGGCGCGGGGGTCAGCGAGCTGCGCGGTCGCCTGGATGGCCACACGTCGGCATTCGTCGGGCCGTCCGGCGTGGGGAAATCGAGCCTGCTCAACGCCGTACAGCCTGGGCTAGCCCTGCGGGTAAGCGCGATAGGCGAGACAACCCACAAGGGCCGCCATACCACTACTGGCACACGGCTCGTCCCGCTCGACGGCGGCGGTGGATATATCGCCGACACTGCCGGTATTCGCGCGCTGGCGTTGGGCGCGGCCTCCTTGCGCCAGCTCGACACCTGCTTCCGCGAGTTCGCGGCCTATCTTGGGCAGTGCCGTCTCTCCGACTGCACTCATCTGCACGAGCCAGACTGTGCCATCCGCGCGGCTGTGGCGAATGGCTCGCTCGATAGCGAACGCTACGAGAGCTATGGCAAGCTCTTCGATGAGGGTAGCAAGGCGCCAATATCTCTCGTAGCGCTCGAATGAGGTTTTAGTGAGCGCGCCGCTGTCCTGGCCGCCGGATCAACTGCACAGTGGCCAGGACGGCGCAGATGACGCCAAACGCCGCGCTCGGCCAGAAGTTCGGCCCTAGGGCAATCGTGGCGGCTAAAGCCGCGTAGGTCAGCAGACCAGCGAGCACCCACAGGAAGATCAACGTCGCCAGCGAGAGACCACCTCCCCGCGCCAGACTGACAGTGGCAACGCAGAGCGCGAGGACGCCGAGGATGGTGAGAACCGCTATTCCCAGTGGCGTCCCTACCTGCTGCAAGAAGCCCATTTGTGTCGTCTGAACTGAGAGGACATTTCCTCGCGCGTCGAGCGCCGTCCCGCGCTGCATAGCGGTCGGCAGCGCCAATGAGGCGACGATGCCAGCCGCACCCAGGACGGCGACGCCCACGCCGCTAACCACTTCGAGTCGTCGCATGATAGACATATCAGCCTGCTCCTTTACCAAAGTATATCACGGTGAATTGGCGTCAAATATCCAGTCCCGTATCCAGCCTGGCATTGTGGCGGGTGCGTGTTGACTGCTAGTAATCCGCGCAAGGGTTGATAGACATCACACATCGAGCCGTTCAGATAAGCTGAGCAATTATCTAGGATAGGATGGCCAGATATACGCGGTTACTCCAGAGTGTGGGACACGTCACATTCAGTAAGATAGTTCTCACAGCCGCTTGTATTGCCGAGCAATGTGAGATATATATCTAACAAGAAGACTGTGCCTTCATCTCTGGAGTTCTCATTTATGCGTCTGCCAAATCGAAGTCGTCCCCTGCTCTCATTCATCCGCGGAACCACGTTTTCATCGTCTGGGGTTATCTCAAAGCAACCGTCCACATCGAAGGCTACCGCCAGTGTCCGGCCAGCGCGCAGCCTGCCAAAGCATTCAAGGCCACGCCCGTTCAAGCACGGCATCATCAGGCGGCGGCGCACGGTTAGCCCACGCATCATCGCCGCCGACGACAACGCAACAGACATACCGGCGTCGCCAGACGCGCTCGTCATCACCACGCCAGCGAAGGCGATCAAGTCTACCAAGGCGAAGGCAACGGACAAGGGCGATACCGAGCTGAAACGGCGCGTCTGGGGGTTGGCGTTGCCCTCCATTGGCGAGCAACTGCTTTCGCTCGGCGTCGGCGTCTCCGACACCTTTCTCTCCGGCCACCTCTCCGACCACGCGATACAGGCGCTCGGCTATGGGCGCGCGACGGCGGTGGCCGCTGTTGGCATTGCCAGCACGGCGGCCTGGATCGTCCTCACAGTCTTTTTCGGCGTCAACATCGGCGTGACAGCGCTGGTGGCGCGGGCGACCGGCGCGCGCGATAGCCGCCTCGCGTCACGCACCGTCGGCCAGGGCATCTGGCTTGGCGCAATCATCGGCCTGGCAATGATTGGCCTAGCCATTCCGCTGGCGCACGGCATCATCGCGCTGCTCGGCGTTTCCGGCATCGAGGCGGACCTGGCGGCCTCGTACATTCGTGTCTACAGCCTGACGATGCCCGCCGCGGGCGCGGCCTCCGCCATGAACGCGGCGATGCGCGGCTCGGGCGACGCGCGGCGTCCGTTGATGGTGATGCTGGTCGTCAACGGCGCGAATATCGTCGCCTCGTGGACGCTGATGAATGGTGTCCCGACTCTGGGGATTCCACCAATTGGCGTGGTCGGTTCCGCTATGGGCGCGGCCACGGGATGGACGCTCGGCTGCATTCTCGCGGCCTACTTGATGACGCGCAAGCATCCACGCGCGCCGCTGCTCACACGCGCCGCCCTGCGCCCCAACTTTAGCATTATGGGCCGCGTGCTGCGGGTGGGGATACCGTCGGCGGCGGAGTTGGTGGTCTTCCAGCTGGGCGTGCTGACCTTCAATCGCGTCGTCATCGGCCTGGGGCCGATCACTTATGCGGCCAACGTGACGATCAACACGGTAGATAGCATCGGCACGCTGCCCGGTTTCGGTTTCTCGGTCGCGGCGACGGCGCTGGTGGGGCAGGCACTCGGCGCGCGCGATACCGATCTGGCCGAGCGCTCGGTCTGGGCGTCACTACGTCCTGCCGTGTTGGTCATGCTCGTCGTCGGCGTTTTCGAGGCGCTGATACCGCGTATGCTGCTTGGCGTCTTCGTGGCTGATCCGCCCGTGCTGAACGCGGGCGACATTGCTATGCGGCTCTCGCTGCTCCTGATGCCCGCCTCG
>JAICKD010000712.1 GCA_025928125.1 Ktedonobacterales bacterium | reverse complement strand
CTCCGAGTACCATACCGCCCCGGACAAAGAGATGGTTCCCTCCGAAGGCTCGGCGGGCATCAACTACGGCTGGACGGGCGACGTCAAGAATCACCTCGGCGCAAGCAAGACGGTGCGCGAGCGCGATCTGGCGCAGGTGGCGCTGACGCTGGCCCACAATCCCAGCCACCTGGAGTTCGTCAACCCGGTGGTCCAGGGGTTCGGACGTGCGGCGCAGGAGCAGCGTGACGAACGAGGCGCGCCACGGCAGGACATCGACAAAGCGCTCTGCATCACGATTCACGGCGACGCCGCCTTCCCCGGCGAGGGCGTCGTGGCAGAGACGCTCAACCTCTCGCGGCTGCCCGGCTACCAGACCGGCGGCGCCATCCGCATCATCGCCAACAACCAGATCGGCTTCACGACGGCAGCCGACCAGAGCCGCTCCACCCTGTACGCCAGCGACCTCGCCAAGGGCTTCGAGATCCCCATCGTCCACGTCAACGCCGACGACCCCGAGGCGTGCCTGAGCGCGGCGGCGCTGGCCCACGCCTATCGCCAGCGTTACCACAAGGACTTCCTGATCGATCTCGTCGGCTACCGGCGCTGGGGCCACAACGAGGGCGACGAGCCGACGTTCACCCAGCCGCTGCTCTATGCCCGGATCGCCGACCATCCGCGGGTGCGCGAGCTATATGCCGAGAAACTAGAGGCGGAGGGCGTCGTCTCGTCCGCCAAGGTCGAGGCGATGCAGCGCGAGATTCAGGAGCGGCTGAAGCAGGCGTATGATGAGCTGATGGCGGGCCACGTCCCGGAGGAGCAGGCCGCGCTGGAGGAGTCGCCCGCGCTGGCGAGCGTCGAGACGGCGGTTCCTGCGGATGAGCTACGGGCGTTGAATGAGTCGCTATTGGAGCGTCCAGCGGATTTCACGCCAAATACCAAACAGGGGAAGCTGCTGGAGCGGCGACGCGAGGGCATCGAGAAGCCCGGCGCGATAGACTGGGGCTTCGCGGAGACGCTGGCCTTCGCGGCGATTCTGGCCGATGGCACGCCCATCCGCCTGACGGGGCAGGATAGCGAGCGCGGCACCTTCAGCCAGCGCCACGACGTGCTCCACGACGCCAAGACAGGCGCCGCCTACATTCCGCTCCAGGCGCTACCGCAGGCGCGGGCGTCCTTCGCCATCTATAACAGCCCACTCTCCGAGGCGTCGGTGCTCGGCTTCGAGTACGGCTACAGCGTCCACGCGCCCAACACGCTCGTGCTGTGGGAGGCGCAGTTTGGCGACTTCGCCAACGCCGGGCAAGTGCTGATCGATCAGTTCATCGCGGCGGCGCGGGCCAAGTGGCGTCAGTTGCCGGGGCTTGTGCTGCTGCTGCCGCACGGCTACGAGGGCCAGGGGCCGGAGCATTCGAGCGGGCGGCTGGAGCGCTATCTGCAACTCGCCGCCGAGGACAACCTGCGCGTGGCGAATTGCACGACGTCGGCCCAATACTTCCATCTGTTGCGAGCACAGGCGAGTCTGCTCACCACCGCGCCGCGCCCGCTGATCGTGATGACGCCGAAGAGCCTGCTGCGGCATCCTCGCGCGGGGTCGAGCCTCAGCGATCTGGCTGATGGCTCATTCAGGCCCGTGCTTGATGATTTCAAGGGCGAGCCAGCATCGGTGCGGCGGCTCATCCTCTGTAGCGGCAAGGTTGTCGTAGACCTGGAGGCGGCGCTGGACGCTCAGCCAGCATCGCGGGAGTGGATCGCGGTGGCGCGGGTCGAGCAGTTGTATCCGTACCCTGAAGAGGCGATAGAGGCGACGCTCCGGCGTTACCCGCATCTGGCCGAGGTCGTCTGGCTCCAGGAGGAGCCGCGCAACATGGGCGCGTGGAGCTACATCGCGCCACGGATCGAGCCACAGTTATCGGACGGCGTGACGTTGCGTTACGTGGGACGCCCGGAGCGGGCCAGCACGGCGGAGGGTCTGCCCAACGCGCACGCGGCGGAGCAGGCACGAATTATCGGTGAGGCGCTCGGCGGAGAGCGGCCAGCAGGGGTAGAGACGCGCGAGGGGCAATATGTCGATTGAAATAACGGTTCCACAGCTTGGCGAGTCCATTGTCGAGGCGACGGTTGGCCGGTGGCAGAAGAACGAGGGCGACGCGGTCACCGCAGGCGAGCCGCTGGTCGAGTTGGAGACGGATAAGGTCAACGTCGAGGTGAGCGCGCCCGGCGATGGCGTGCTGAGCAGCATCATCAAGCGCGAGGGCGAGACCGTCGGCGTGGGCGAGGCGCTGGCGCAGATAAGCACGGGCCAGGAGCAGGCGCAACCAGCGCGCAAGGCATCCGCCTCCGCGAAGGCAGCAGCCCAGGCCGCGCCCGCCGCCAGCAATGGTTCGACGGCCACTGGTTCCCCTCTCCCTACGGG
>JAICKD010000392.1 GCA_025928125.1 Ktedonobacterales bacterium | reverse complement strand
GGCAGGATGACTCGCAGCGCGTCCAGCAGGGAGACGACGCGCTGTGCCGTCTTGAGGGTATCGCTCTGCGCCAGCGTGATGACGCCAAAATCAGGCGCAAGCTGGACGCCTAGCGCCTGCGCAAGCTTCTGCCGCGCCTGTGCGGGGTTCTGCGTGGTGGAGAGGTCGGGAATGGCGCCGCCGAATGGAATGAGGCCGGGCGCCGCCTGTTGCAGGCGGCTCAGTGTCGCGGCGAGAAGTGGCAGCAGGTCTACCGTCAACGCGCCATTCGCGCTCCCGATTGTGGAGGTCTGTCCCCGTAACAACGCGACCAGCGCGGCGTGGACCCGGCGCACCTGGGCCTGCCAGAGCGCCTGTCCCTGGTCGCTGGCGAGGAAATCCGCCGTCCGCGTCTGGACGAAGTCGTGAATGACGCTCTCCAAGGGGCCAGTGAGAAACCGACCGTCTATCGGCAGCGCGTTGGCCGTCCGGTTCTGGATGTCGAGCGCGGTGACAACCTGATCGGCGGCGTACTGGCTGACGCTCTCGATGACCTGTGGATTGCTCCCGACCGGCGCGACCAACGCCACGAACCGGTTCGTGTCGAGCATCGTCGCTTCGACCCAGATCACCATCGTGCTCGCCAGCACGCCGATGCCCGTCAGGATGACCAGGACGACCGAGAGCCACGCGGGCAACATACGACGGCGAGTGCGAGTGCGGGTACGCGAAGCGCGCGGAGGCGCCGCTTGCCATTCCGGCTGCTGCTCGCTCGTACTGGCCATGCCACACCTCCGGCGATGAGCCAGCGGAACATCAGGCGCTCGCGGTGATGGCGGTGATTGCCATTCGCGCGACTATGGTTGTATGGCTGGTTCTGCCCCAGCCGGGGGCGCCGAAGGCACCGTTATGTTGGGCGCATAGGAGCCTGTCCGCTCGGGCCAGTTCGGCTCCAGATTGTATCGCTCGGGCAGAAGGATCTGTACGGCGGCGCCAAACCCGGCAATTACCAGGAATATCAGCCCCCAGAACCACGAGTCGCGGAGAAACGCGCCGACGACGCCCCACTGTAGCGATGCCAGCGGGATGCGCCCAATCGCGAGCAGAATGCCTGTCAGGATCATGCTTGCCCCGAGCAGCGCGGTCAGCGCGATCACGAAGAGTTGCGGCACATTGAGCAGAACCATCAGCACGCAGAGTCCCAGCGCTATGACAAGCCCGACGATAAACAGCAGGAAGCCCGATGTGACGCCCAACCCCGCCAGGAATCCGGTGACGAGCTCGTAGCCGAAGACTCCGGCCAGCACGACGACTGCCCCATAGTAGAAGAAGTAGGCGATCACCGCAGCGAAGACGCCGACGACGAAGCCGAAGACCCAGCCGCTAATGGTAGCCAGGAAGCCTCCGCCGAATAGCTCCTGAATGGCCTGGGCGGTCACGACGAAGCCGCCGAAGAAGCCGATTATTGGCAGCACCAGGACGAAGACCCGGAAGCCAGCGAAGCAGAGCGCCACCCCGATGAGGATCTGCAACAGGGCCGCGAAGACGATTTGGAAGAACATATTTCTCACCCTCCATCAATGGCGGATGTGACGGGCGCACGCGGGGTAATCAGGCGCGCCCGTCACGACCCCGCGAAGTAGCTCCGCTAGAAGAGCGCGCCGCCCGTGAGCTGATTGACGATTGTTTTCATGCGATTCGAGGAGATGGCGAAACCGATGCCGTTGGCGGCAACCCCGGTCGAAGGCTCTACCGCCGCGAGGGTCGGGATGCCGATCAGCTGCCCCTTGAAGTTGACCAGCGCCCCGCCGCTATTGCCAGGGTTGATCGGCGCGCTCGTCTGGATGAGACCGGTGATCGTGAATCGCCGACCGTCCACCACCTCTACCGCCGAACGATTGAGCGCGCTGATGATGCCGGATGTGGCCGACTGCTCAAGCCCCAGCGGGCTGCCAACCGCAAGGGCGAACTCGCCGACTACCACCTTGCTGGAATCGCCCACCGCTATCGGCTTGAGATCGGTCGCATTGACCTTCAGCACCGCCAGGTCTTCGGAAGGCGCCTCACCGATCAGCGTGGCGGGGATCTGCTCGCCATTCGCCAGCAGCACTGTGTAGGTAGAGAGGCCGTGTACGACGTGGCTGTTCGTCACGATGTAGCCGTCGGACGTGAGGATCTCGCCCGACCCGACGCTGCCGCCCGTGAGGCCGCCGCGCCCCTGTATCTGCACGACCGATGGGTCGACGTTATGGATGACGTTGATGGTGGCCGCCTCGATGTCCGTGCCGGAGGGCGCCGACGATGTAGATGCGCCGTTTGACCTCCCGGCTAACGTCCCCAGCCCGAAGATGAGGCCGAAAAGCACCGCCGCGCCGAGGGCAATCCAGAGCGGTCGCCAGGAATGGCCGTGTTCCGCGCGTTGTGCGTACTGTGGTGGCGCGGATGGCGTGCTTGTCGGTGGCGTGGCCTGTGGCGTGGTTGGTGTGGCTTGTGGCGCGACGGGTGGCGTGGTTGGAGGGATTGCGCCGGTCACTGGCATATTGGTCGAAACGGGCGAGGTCGGTACGTTGGAGGCGCGTGGATCCCTGGAATTGTCTTGCATACGTTGGCTCCTGGCTTGGCTCCTGGCCGGGACGTTCTGCAGCCTCCTCAGCGTTGCCTCACAGCGCGGACTCCAGAAAGCCCTGTTGAATGAACATCTGTCGCTCGACATGACGAAGTTACCCAGACGCCTCACACATGATGGAGCATCACGCATGAGGCGTCGGGCAGATACGCAGACATCGCTGGTCATTAGTGTACTGGTTGGCCGCGTCTCTTCCACCGTCTGCTGGGTGAGTCCCTACGAGGTGTTTTGTAGCTGTCCAAAGTAACGACGCGCGCCTATCCCGAGGGCGAGCGCTCGCCTGTCGTGATGGGTCCCCACCGGGTCGCGTCTGGCACGCCTGGTCGTCCATCGAGCGATCACCTCACCCTGGAGGGAGATGGCGCCTCGCCTCGATGTCTCGCCTCAGGTATGAAGTTCACGTGCAAGATTCGGGCCTATACTTGGTTTATGCTGGCTGGACTCTGAGGATTTTCAGTGTCGAGTCTACATCTGCTACCGCTGGATTACTGCTCCGATGTGTTGAGTGAACCATCCCGTATGCGATGCCCAAAGGAGAAGGAACGCCATGAGCGATCTGGTTGCCATCACGTATCCCGATATCAATCAGGCCCAGAAGACACTCGATACGCTGAAGCGCATGGTGGTCGAGCACCTGCTCGAACTGGACGACGCCGTCTGTGTCACCAAGGATAGCAATAGCGCGGTGGATCTGCACCAGATGATCAATTTGCCCGCGGCTGGCGCGGCGACTGGCGGCGCGACTGGCGCGCTCTGGGGAACGCTGATTGGCCTGCTCTTCCTCTCGCCGCTCGCGGGCGCGGCCATTGGGGCGGCGGTTGGCGCTGGCACGGGCGCAATCGCCGGGAAGATGAGCGACTATGGGATTGACGATAACTTCGTCAAAGAGCTGACCGCCCATATGCCGCCGAATAGCTCGGCCATCTTCGTACTGGTCCGCAACGTGACGGTGGATAAGGTGGTGCCGGAGATCAGCAAATATGGCGGCACGGTGTTACGCACCTCGCTCTCGGACGACGCGGAAGAGCGCCTGCGGGCAGCACTCGCGCAACGATCAACCGCTGGGGCGCCGCCCGCCGCGACACCACCGACAACCACCGACACGCCATCACAGCAGGCATAGGCCCAACAGAAGCAACAGAAGATGGCATAAGCAAAGCGGGAGGCATCGTACAGCACGATGCCTCCAACGAACACTAGCAGTCGCGTATCTCACACGCGTCCTGCCAGATGATTGCGAGGCCCGAGATGGGACTTGGCCCAGTCGAATATGTCATGATCGAGTTTCCGAGCACGACCGCGATTGGCGACATCGAGCCTGCGATTCAGGAACTAGTGTCCTCAGGGACTGTCCGCATTATCGACCTGATGTTCATCAAAAAAGATGGGGAGGGTCGCGTCCAGGCGCTGGAGGTTGACCAGCTCGATAGCGTCAGCGCCCACCGGTATGAGGAGCTGGACGCCGAGATTGACGACCTGGTGAATATGGAGGACATCGAAATCGCGGCGGCGGAACTGTCGCCTGATAGCATCGCGGCCGTGCTGGTCTGGGAGGATGCCTGGGCCAAACGGTTCGCGGAGGCGATGCGGGCCGCGGGCGGGCGCGTGGTCGAAAACGAGCGGATTCCCAGCGCCGTCGTCGAAGCGGCGATGCGG
>JAICKD010000300.1 GCA_025928125.1 Ktedonobacterales bacterium | reverse complement strand
TCAGCAACCTGGAAGGCGCGCGTGACCTGGACCCGGATGGAGTGCTGCCCAAGCCATTCACCGTCGAGCAACTGTTGAACGTGCTGGAGACCGCCACCGCATCGTAGCGCTGGCGGCTGAAGCCACGCCTAAGGGTTGCGCTTCCGCGCAACCGCAAAGCCCGCCTGCGCGGGCTGGTTCTGGCTCCCCCTCTCCCACAGGAGAGGGGGCCGGGGGGTGAGGTCCGGGGGCTGAAGTCTGACGCTAATCGGCGTCGACGATCATCGGATTGCGGATGATCGGCGCTTTGCCAGTGCGCGAGCTGACCGATGGCGCGCCGCCACCGCCGAAGCCGCCCGCGCGTGGCGCCTGGGGCTGTTCGCCGGACTCGACGAGAATCATGCCCTGGCGCAGCATATCGAGGTCGTGCAGGAAGCAGGCGACCGAGCTCGCCGCCGAGCCTTTCGACTGCGAGTTATCGAACCGGCGCGCGGTGTTATCTGGGGCGTTTGGTCCGACTGCGTTGAACGCATCGCTGTAGATCTGTTCCCAGCCGTTCCAGCGCCCGCGCAGGGGCTTCCAGCCGAGCTGGCTGTCGCTGACCGCGCGCCACTTCTCCTCGGTGAAGGCCATCCAGTCTTCCATCAGGCGCGAGTACGTGGCCAGCATATCGCGCAGCTCCTCGGAGCGCTCATCCAGTCGCATGCTTGGCACGCCACCGCCACGGCCGTAGTCATCATAGTCGTCATAGTTGTCCTGTCCATAGCCAGGGCCAAGCGCTCCCTGACCGTAGCCGGGGGCGTATCCACCCGCCAGACCCATGCCGCCATAGGCAAGCTGGCCCTCGTGCAGCGAGCCATCCTCCGCGGTGAACATATCCGGGCGCAGGCCGCCGATGATGATCTCCTCGGTTCCCATCGCATCCAGCAGCCGCCAGGCCAGCCGGGGATGGCGCATGGCCCAGAGTCCCTTGCGAAACAGGTAGACGAACGAGAAGGCGAAATTCACCAGCAGCCAGATGGCGCCTTTGACCGCGATCCAGTTCAGCAGGCCAAACAACGCCCATTCAGTCGGGGTGGCGTTTGAGCTGCCTTTCTCGATCACCGTCAGGATGATGGCGACGAGCAAGCTTGGGTCACGAATGGGATTAATCAGACCAAAAAGACGGGAGCCAAGTCCTCGCTTCCGCTCGCCCTTCGCCATTGCGTTCCCCCTCTGCTCTCACGCGCTATTCTGTGCCAAGCCGATACCGTCGCTCACAAAGTCGCGTGCTCTCGGCCATTCTCACGTCTACCGTGAAAGGTCGCCTGTGCCGTGTGGAATGTGGATGGCTGAGGCGACCGTGTGCATCTGCGTATCCTGGCAAACTCACTATCACCGGGTTCTCACAGCGGGCCATGGCGCCAGCGCAAAGTATCAGGCCAGCGCGATGCGAAATGCCCAGAAACTATTGTCACACAGCGGTATGAATCCAGCAACGAGACTAGGCCATTGATACTCCCACCCGGCGTACAATGCTCCCGAAGCGAGCGAAATACTTATGCGCATGTCGCACGTTCAGCGGGGCGCGGCGCCATCGAGAAAGAAGCGCGCCACCTGGATCGCTACCTGGCGATGCTCGTCGGGCGTGCGCGCGTTGTGGCCTCCCTGCGCGGTGAAGGCGTCGAGCAGCCCGAACCAGGCGCGCACGAGGAAATCGGCGTTGCCCTCCGCGATCTCGCCCAGGCGCATCCCGTCGCGCATCAGTTCGGCAATCGGCGCCAGCATCTCGCGCGCATACGTCTCGTGAACGCGCCGCCCGTGCGATTCGCCGAGCAATTCAGTGGCGTCGCGCAGCATCGGCTCCATCGTCGCGTCGGCATACTGGAAGTAGCCCGCGGTCAGGTCTTCCAATCGCTGCCGCGCGGTGGCGTCCGCCTCTGTCACCGAGCGGATGTAGCCGCCAACCTCCCGCATGAGATCGCAGAGCACATCGGCATAGAGGCCCTCTTTGTCGCCGAAGTGGTAGTAGAGGGTTGGCTTGGTGACACCCGCCGCGTGGGCCACCTCGCCGACGGCCACATCGGCGAAACCGCGTTGCATGAAGAGGCGGCGTGCCGCTTTCAAAATCAGCGTGCGCGTCTCCACCTCGGCGACAGGCGCGCCATTGGTGGGCCGTCCGGGGCGGCGGCGCGCGGCGCTGGCCATCTCTCCGGGTTGGCTGGGCGTGGGCGTCTCATTCTTTTCTAGCATGGTACCCTGACTTCATGCCAGGAGCGGGCATGCGCGCGGTCACTCACCGGAAACGGCTTGGCGCCTCTTCCATTATAGAATAGTATACAATTGGCTCAGGCGGCATGCTGTTGAGCGCAAGATTTGGAGGCATAGGCGTGGAGCCGATCAATATCGCCGAGTATGAGGAACTGGCCGCTGAACGGCTTGCGCCGGTCGCCTGGGACTATTACCGCAGCGGCAGCGACGACGAGCGGACACTCCATGCCAATCGCGACGCATTTGAGCGGATCAAACTGCGGCCGCGAGTGCTGGTGGACGTGAGCCGGATCGCTCTTGGGACGACCGTGCTGGGCATCGACCTGCCTACCCCGCTGCTGATCGCGCCGACGGCCTATCACGGCCTGGCGCACCCCGAGGGCGAGTGCGAGACGGCGCGCGGCGCAAGCGCGGCTGGTTCGCTCATGGTTGCCAGCACGATGTCGAACCGGTCGCTGGAGGAAGTTGCCGACGCGGCGACCTGCCCGCTCTGGTTCCAGCTCTACGTCTATCGCGACCGCCAGGTGACGGAGGATCTCGTGCGCCGGGCGGAGACCGCGGGCTATCGCGCGCTCGTGCTGACAGTGGATACGGCGCGGCTGGGTCGGCGCGAACGCGACATCCGCAACGGGTTTGGCCTGCCGCCGCACCTGCACATGGGCAATTTCGAGGGCGCTGCCCGCGAGCAACCGGGTCAGGAGCCGGGTCTCTCCGGCCTCGCGGTCTACGCGAATGCGCTGCTGGATAGCTCGCTCACCTGGGAGGCGCTCGATTGGCTGCGCTCGATCACGGCGCTGCCTATCGTCGTCAAGGGCATCCTGACGGCGGAAGACGCCAGGTTAGCGGTGGAGCATGGCGCGCGGGGAATCATCGTCTCTAACCACGGCGGGCGCCAGCTTGAGAGCGGGATGGCGACCATCGAGGCGCTCCCCGAGGTGGTCGCGGCGGCGCATGGCGGCGCGGAGATCTACCTGGATGGTGGTATCCGCCGGGGAACGGATGCCCTCAAGGCGCTCTCGCTGGGCGCGCGGGCAGTGCTGCTAGGCCGACCGATCCTCTGGGGGCTGGCGGTCGCCGGGCAGCAGGGCGTCGCTCACGTTCTGGCATTGCTCAACGCCGAACTGGAGATGGCGATGGCGCTCGTGGGCAGCCCCTCGGTGGCCGCGCTCGGCCCAGAGCTGGTGCGCCTGCCGGTCTAGTGGCTGGCGGCTGAAGCTGCGCCTAAGCGCCTGCGGCGACAAAGCCTGCCTGCGCAGGCTCCAAGACGATGCCCAGATGTGCGCGTTTTGGCCAAGCGGCTCTGTGAAATCCGCGTAGTGCGGCCGCGAAGCAAGGTCTGGCGCAGTCTGGAGCCTGCGCAGGCAGGCTTTGCGGACGCGCGCCAGCGTGTCCCGTAGGCGCGGCTTCAGCCGCCAGCCGCCGAGAGCATGCCCTCATTAGTTTCCTAAAACTACATAGGGAGCTGGCGTTTCTTTCAACCTTCCCCACGCGCAATCGTAGATAAGACGCATGTGTCCGGCCAAATGGGGATACGTTTTCCCTGAGCAGGTGGCGACATATACACCGCATGGTACACTGCTGACAGAACACCGTGGAGCCTGTGTATGGTCTTGCGGCGTGTCATTCGGCGCGCAGGAGGAGATGACCCATGCCATTTTCGTCGGGCGACCCCTATACCGACCCGCTGAGTCCGGTTGCGCTGACGACGCTGCTCACCGCGCTGGGACTCAGTTCCACCGCCGGGCTGCGCGCCTATCTGCCACTGCTGATTCTTGGCGTCGCCAGCGACATTCGCGGCCCGGATGGCGTGGCGCTGTTGCCGGTTCAGGACCAGTTCCATATCCTCGGCAATCCGATTGTGCTTGGGGTGCTGGCGATCCTGGTGGTACTGGAGTTCCTGGCAGATAAAATACCGGGCGTGGATCACATCAGCGATATCGTCCATACGATCATTCGTCCCGCCGCGGGCGCGTTGATTATGGCGGGCAGCGCCAATACGCTGAGCGACGAGAGCAAAATCGTGGCGGCGGTCGTGGGCGCGCTGGTGGCGCTGGTGACACATTTCATGAAGGCTGGCACGCGCGCCGCGGTCACATCGACCACCGCTGGCATAGGCAATCCGTTTGCCAGCTTCCTCGAAGACATTCTGGTGGTCGGGGTTATTCTGCTATTGGTGCTGGCGCCGATTGTTGGGTTCATCGCGCTGGTGTTGCTGCTGATCCTCTTCTTCAAGGCGACGAAGGCCATGTTCCGCGGCGTCCGGCGGATCTTCGGCGGAGGCAAGCCCAAACCAGCGGGAGCCTTCAACGCGCCTAATGCGTTTTCCGATACAACGGCGACGTATTCGCCGATATCGGATGACTCGCTTGCGCCGATGGGGACCACCTACGGCGCATCTGGCGCGCCGCCAACGTTGCCGACCGTCTCCGGCGGATACGCGGTCAACGCGCCCTATCCTCCCGACGCCGACACGATTCAGCGGCCAAATTAGCGCCAACCATGCGAGGAAGCTCGCCCGATTCTGAATCTACATCTGCCGCCCACCACCGCTCCTGGTTGTGGGCGGTTGCCGTCGTGGCGGTTGTGCTGACGATTATCGGCTCGGCGGTCATCGCGCATGCGCTGGTGGAGCGAGCGCGTCAGGCGCAGGCAGTCGTCGCGGCGCCGACCCTGCCAGCGCTCCCAGTGGTGGCGGTTGCCCACCCGGAGGCGGGCGCGCTCTTCACGGCATATGATCCCGCGACGGGTAACCTCGCGACACTCGCCAGCCAGCGCGAGCCGTTCTGTCCGCCCGTCGGCGCGTGCCAGTCTGTTCGCCCAGATGCCTTCGTCCTGCTGAATGGCGCGACTGGTCAGCCCCGCGCGCGTACGCCGCTGACCGGCGACGCTTCCAATGCTGCCGATACCCTGCTGCTGCTCGATGATGCAGCGCGCCAGCGAGCCTACGCCATATCGCCCGACGCGATGACAAGCTTCTCGACCGTGAATGGCGCGCTGGTTGGC
>JAICKD010000815.1 GCA_025928125.1 Ktedonobacterales bacterium | reverse complement strand
GTAGAGCATCTGGTGGCGGAGTCGGACCGTGGCGTGCCAGCGCTACGCGATGTCTCGTTCGAGGTGCATCAGGGCGAGATTCTGGGCATCGCGGGCGTGGAGGGCAACGGCCAGAGCGAACTGGTGGAGGTGCTTGCCGGGACGCGCTCTGCCACCAGCGGGCGGGTGCTTCTGGGCGACCGTGACATCACGAACCTGGGCGCGCGATCCATCCGCAGCGCGGGCGTCTCGCATATTCCAGAGGACCGGCGCGGCGCGGGTCTCGTGCTCAACTACTCGGTGGCGGACAACCTGGTGCTGGGCCGCCAGCGGTCGGAGCGGTTCACCTGGCGGGGCATCGTGCTACGGTTACAGGCGATCCTCAGTTGGGCGAAGCGGCTGATACAGGCCTTTGACATCCGCACGCCCAGTCCCGAGGCCGCGGCGCGCACTCTTTCAGGCGGCAACCAGCAGAAGATCATCATCGCGCGCGAGATGTCGAGCGAGCCGCGCGTGCTGCTGGCGGCGCAGCCTACTCGCGGCGTGGACATCGGCGCCATCGAGTTCATCCATCGGCGGATCGTCGAGCAGCGCGACGCGGGCGCGGCGGTGTTGCTCGTCTCGGCGGAACTGGACGAGATTCGTTCGCTCGCGGACCGCATCGCGGTGATGTATGAAGGGCATATCGTCAGCATCGAGCCTGCCGGAACCTCTGAGGAGCGCCTCGGCCTGTTGATGACTGGCGGCGGCCGCGAGGAGCGCGCGGCGGGATAGCAGCACGGGGCAACATGGGGCAACATGGGGGATTGGCTATAGGAGAGCGCTTCCAAAGCCAGTCTCTCATACTGGTTTTGCCTGGGATGTTGTCACTGAGGCCACCGCCCCCTCCCCTAACCCCTCCCCCTTGCAGGGAGAGGGGAACCAGACCCAGAGCGCGATCTCTCTGGCATTCTGGCTCCCCTCCCCTCCCCGCGTCGGGGAGAGGCTGGGGGAGGGGGTCTGCGCCAACAACCTCACCGCAATTGGTATCAGACATTGTGCGTATCCCCGTTTGCGAACGCTATACGGTATCGATTCAGCCATCCCCGTGATGCGCTGATGCGACCGACTTGTCTGGCGTTGCTCTGTGGCCCAGGCCCGGAAGCGTGCCGGTAAAGAGCGCGCCGCCATCGGGGCGGTTGGCTGCCAAGAGGCTTCCTCCATGCGCCACAAGGATACGCTGGGCAATCGCCAGCCCAATGCCCGCGCCGCCCGTCTGGCGATTCCGCGACGCCTCGCCACGGTAGAGCGGGGTGAAGAGGCGCGTCAGATCATCCGCCGCAATGCCCGGCCCGCTATCGGCGACGCTGAACGTGACGTTCGCGGCACCGGCCCGCCAACGCACCCGCACCTCGCCCTCCGGCGGCGTATAGCGAATGGCGTTGTCTACGAGGTTCTCGACCGCACGCGCCAGCAGGTGTCTATCACCCAGGAGTTGCGCTGGGGCGCTTGGCGCATCGAGCGTTATTGTAATGTCTTTGGTCGCGGCCATCGGCTGCGCGCCCTCGACCACCTGCCGCAGCACATCCCCCAGATCCAGCGGCTGGCGCTCCGGCTCAAGCTCCAGGTGTTCCAGGCGGGTATACGCGAAGAGATCGGCGATCAATCGCTCCAACTCATCAGCTTTCGCCTGGCACATCGCTAGATAATGGGCGGCCTTCTCTGGCGTCGCGGCGACTCCACGCTGAAGTCCCTGGAGGTAGCCACGAAGCATGAAGAGCGGCGTCCGCAGGTCATGCGCAACCGCGCCGATGAAGAAGCGTCGCTCGCCCTCCAGTGAGTGTTGGCGCTCTAACGACTCGCGCAAGGTCGCGGTCATCCCTTCCAGCGCCGCCGAGACTTCCGCGATC
>JAICKD010000016.1 GCA_025928125.1 Ktedonobacterales bacterium | reverse complement strand
GAGGCGGTGGCGGACCCGAACAACGGCGACTATATCGTGCTAGTGGCGCATGGCGATGTGGTCAAGCTCATTCTGGCGCAGTATATGAATACGCCGATTCCCGCCGTGCCGTATCTGGCCATCGGCAACGCATCCATCAGCGGGATGGCGTTCACGGGCGACTCGCCGCCCCAGATTCTGGCGACCAACTGGACGCCCGATCCACGCTGGCTGGTCGCGCCCGCCGCGCCGCCTCCGCCAGTACCAGAAGCTCCTGAGTCGCCGAAATCAACGGATGGCGGACCGGAGACCTCGACCAATGGCTAAATTCGTGCGTACTATGCAGGCATGACATCGCCAACTTCCTGAGCGATCACCGCAAGCGACCAGGACACAGGCAATCCGAGAGAGCGAGTACTGCCAATGTTCGATCCCCGCATTCCCTATCAGCGCCGCATGTGGCATTACGATTCTGACCGGCCACTCTCGGTTGCCCAGTTGATTGCGCTTGGCAGCCTGGATGCCCGTACGGCCGCGCTGCTCTGGCTGCTGGTCGAGCGCCACCAATCGGTGATCGTCTCGGGGCCAACCGACCCGACGCCGGGCATCGGCAAGACGACCACGCTCAACGCGCTGCTTGGCTTCCTGCCGCCGGGGAGCACGCTGGTCTACACTACGGGTATGTATGAGGACTTCGGCTTCCGCGATGAGGTGGACCCCGCGACGACCTGCGTGTTGGCCAACGAGGTGAGCAACCACCTGCGTATCTACATGTGGGGCGATGTCGCGCGCGCATTGCTGCGCCTGCCGGGTGACGGCTACGCCATAGCCTCCTCGTGCCATGCCGATACGGTGCAGGACGTGCTCTCGATGCTGCGGCGCGATCTGCGGTTGCCTGCCAATGATGTACGCGGGCTGGGCGTCATCATCAACATAGGTATCGTGGGACGGGTCTGGCCACCGCGCCGCCGCTTCCTGACGGTCAACTTTCTTGCTCCCCATGCGCCCGATGGCGCGCCTAACGATGTCCGCCTGATTCCGCTGGCCGAGTGGCAGGCGAGCGACGACACCTTTACGCCCGCGACGCAGGAGGCGCTGGCCGAGGTCGCCGTGGCTGTGGATATGCCGCTGGCCGACTTCTGCGCCGCCCTCGAACGCCGCCAGCTGCTGCTGGAGCAGCTCTCCGAGGGGCGTGGCGTCGGCCCCAGCCGCATGCGCGAGGCCGTCGATGCGCTGATCGCCTCCGAGCAGGGAGAGTCGCCAGACGACGTTATGGATGGCGATTCAGAAGACGAGGACGCTGACAAGTGAGTTGCAATAGTCGTGCTCACTGTATACTCACCGAGGGTCAGCCAGCACGCAGAGTAATATTTGATGATGCTGCCGCTGGGCGTCACCTCCTCGACATTGCCCGGCAGGCAATACATGTGATTGCCGCTACCGCCACTGGTGTACTGCTCGATGTGGTGGCCTTCGTAGTTCAGGTCTACCTGTTGGAGTGGGAATGATACTCATGGCATCTGCACGGGTCAGTTCTATGTGCCACGATCATAACGGCATGCTATCAAAAGGTTTGATACATTGCCCAGGTGCGTATGGAAAGCACAAGTGCAATCACGTATGACAAACATCGAGGTTATACTCTATCCTGGCGCTGCCTCTGTGGTCGAGCCGAAGGTGGAACCTTGTGAAATAGCCCCCAAACAGCTCCAGCAACTGCCCCAAGGCCTGCTCCCCACCCGACTGCTCGTAGGTCAAAGGGCTGGATTGCCACGAAGATAGCGCCAATGACAGCGATTCCAACAATAACATCCATAAGCCACAACTGCCAGCGATGCACCCCTCCACGCCTGCCCAACCACATCCCTGTCAATACATACAGGCATCCTACGAAAATACACGTGCCAATTACAATAATCGCCATATGCAGCAACCTCTTCCGACAATAATGTCAGATAGGGTGCGACGAAGGTTCATCCCTCGTCGCTCACATCAGGGGGATAGGGGGGCGAGCAGTTAGGTTGACATACCCGCTTCCTATCACCATTCTATCTCAAGTCTTTAGTAGGCTCTAGAGTGTGCAAAATGGCGGCTAAGGTAAAAACCTTGCCTGTCGCTACGTCGTCAGCAGTATCTAACGCTGACGGAACCACACCGCTGAGTTTTGCGTACTCTACAGTAGGAAGGTGACGAGGGTTGGTCCAGATTTTGCTATGTAGAGGCTAAGGAATAGCAAGCGGGGTTATGGACTGAGTTGATGCAGCGGTTGATGAGGACGAGGGTGACGGCGATGCAACGATATGATGACACACACAACGATACGCGGAAACAGGCCACTCCGATAACGAAGGCTGACCTGTCCAGAGCCATTGCGCAGGGACTACTTCCCTATCGGCGAGACGGAGACCAGTTTGTCGTGCGCCAGGAAGACGTGCGCAAATTGCATGCGCATCGTCATCATGGGCCTGAGTCGGCGCCCAAACGTGACACCCTAGAGATGGGCCGCACGGCGTAGGGCGGGCCACGCCTTCAGAACATCGCCGAGCCTGTTCGACTCGTTTCCCCAGCACGGCTCGGCATAGTAGCAGCCAATCCAGCGTCTGGTGGCGTTGTGGTCGAAGTACGTCAGCGCGTGGGCGATCATATAGCAGTTGATCGCCGGATCGCGCGAGAGCACTGACGCCCACCAGTTATCCGCCGTCTGCACGCCCGTCGTCGTGTCGATGCCCGACATGATCGAGTCAATCGTGCGCGCTGGGAAGGTGCAGCTATAACCGCCGCACGTCGGCACCGTTCCCTGGCTGCGGTCGTAGTTCAACACCCACTGACCAACCTTCTGCACGAGTTGGGTGTCATTAGGATCGCCGTAGAGATCGGTGAAGGCGTTTTTCAGCACATAGATCACCGAAAACTGGTTGCCATAGCCCAGTTGCCAGAAGCTCGCATGCGGGCAGTTCTGGATATTGGAGAAGTAGTTGTAGCCCGCGCGTGGCGCATAGTTCGCGCAGTTGCTGTAATTGATCCGCCCGCGAATGCCCTCCGAGTGGGTCCACCAGACCAGCATTTCCGGCTCGATATTCTCACGATAGCGTCGATCATAGGCGGCCGTTGCCTTATAGGCGAAAGGCAACATATAGGCCAGCCGATTGAACTCCGCGCTGCCGATAGACAGCGGATTCGACGGATAATCGAAGCCGTATTTGGCGACATAGTGAGATGGGTCCGTAAAATCTGGCGCGGGTGGCGGTGTTGGCGTTGGGGCTGGGCCGCCGAAGTTCGCCAGCGCGATCCACTGGCCCGGAGCCAGCCCCGACGTGGTGAGCAGGCCGGTCGTATTCATGAGCACGCCAGCGAGAATAATTGCCAGCGCGAAAATAGTGAGCGCCTTCCGGTGCGTGCGTATGATATGCAGTGGCGCCGCAAACCGCCTACTGGCATGGCGCGCAGTGATGCGCACACCGCTTCGTGACGACTCGTTTCCTGGCACCAGCACCACATCGACACCCGGCGGCACCTTCGGCTTCTTGCTAACAGGCACGACGGCGCGGTTCTGGCGTGTAGGAGCGGGCGCTGGCTCGACTGACAGCGGCTCGCGGGGACGACGGATCAGTCCGCGCTGCGGCGGCTGGTCGTATCCGTTGTCCTCATAATATTGGTCGGGATCATCGTAGTCGTCACGACGGGGGTCTGGGGGACGCTGCACCGAAGGCATGGTAGGCAACGTAATCGCCGGTATAACAACGGTTGCGCGCCTGATATCCTCAGGCTCGTCATCGGGGTCGCCATAGACGCGGCCAAAGTCGTCGCCGTCCCACGAGGCAAATGGGGCAAAATCATCGGGTTCGTCGGTGCGCCGCTGCCACGAAGGCAGATCGCGTTTCTGCGGTCGCCGTCCGTTCTTTTGCCCTTTGCCCATGCTTCACAGCCTTCCTGCGCCGTCGGGACTTCTCCGTTACTTGCGCCTGTCGCCGGAAGGAAGCATATGCCTGGGACTAGCTCTACCGCAAAGCTAATCCCCCAAAAGGCATGAAGTGGGCATCAGGATGTCGCGGTCGCGGCGGCATAGTAGCGGCTGGCGGGCGCCATCCCCCGGACACCGGCCAGATAGCGGCTGGCCGCGACAACGGCGTCCAGATCAACTCCCGTCTCGATGCCCATGCCGTGGAGCAGATAGAGCAGGTCTTCGGTCGCAAGATTGCCCGACGCGCCCGGCGCATAGGGGCAGCCGCCTAGCCCGCCAGACGAGCTATCGAAGATGGTGATGCCAAGCTCCAACGCGACCAGCACATTGGCCAGCGCCGTGCCGCGTGTATCGTGGAAGTGCATCGCCAGCCGGTCGAGGCTTGTCACATCTTGCAGAGCGCTGACGACATCGCCTACCTGATTCGGCGTCGCCACACCGATGGTATCGCCTATCGAGAGTTCGTCCACGCCCAGAGCCACCAGCTCGCGCGCAACACGAGCCACCGCCTCCGGCGCCACTGCGCCCTCATACGGGCAGCCGAACGCCGTCGAGATGTAGCCGCGCACGCGAATGCCCGCCTGGCGCGCCATCTCCACGACTGGACGGAAGTTGGTGATGCTGCCCGCGATGGAGGTGCGGATATTGTGCTGCACGAAGGTCTCCGACGCGCCGGTAAAGACGGCCACCTCGTCCACCTTCGCGGCCAGCGCGCGCTCCATCCCCTTCGCGTTCGGCACGAGCACGGTGTAGCGGGTTCCTGGCCGCCGTGTGATGCCCGCCATGACCTCGCTGGCGTCGGCCAGTTGCGGGATCGCCTTCGGGCTGACGAAGGACGTTGCCTCGACGACGGCAAAGCCCGCCGCGCTGAGCATATCGATAAACGCGATCTTCGCCTCGGTCGGAATGACGCCCTGCTCGTTTTGCAGCCCGTCGCGCGGGCCAACCTCCACCACCGTCACACGCTTTGGCATATTTCCATTGTTCGCCATATTTGTTATTCCTTCGCCGGTTCCAGCTCGACTAGCACCTCGCCTCCCGGCACGACATCGCCAGTGGCGTAGCGCACGCTGCGCACGTGACCGGCATAGGGCGCGACGATGGCGTGCTCCATCTTCATCGCGCCCAGCACCACCAGCGTCTGTTGCGCCGCGACCGCATCGCCTTCCGCGACGTTCACCTTGATGATCGTGCCAGCCATCGGGGCGACCAGCGACTGTGCGCCGGTGGCGGCGTCGCCGTGGTGCGCCGCGCTCTCCACCGTAAGCGGACGCGGGCGCGCGAGCGTATAGCTCGTGCCATGGGCGCTCACCAGCACATCGTAGCCGCGCCGGGCCAGATAGTAGTTTTCCTGGCTGCCGCCAACGCTGAGCGTAAGCTGATTCGTATGCGGGTCCAGGCGCGCGGTGACAGGCGCATTCTCGGCGAAGGGCGCGTCGTCCACAGTGAGCGTGTAGCCGGAGCCATCAGTGGCGGATGTCACGGTCACAGCGTGATCGTCCACGCCAGTGCGGTAGCGGAAGCGCCGGACTCCGCCGCCAGCCGAGCCATTCATCCCCGCGCGTGACCAGGGGTTGAACGGCCGCCCGTTCTCGGACGCTTTCGGCGCGGCCAGCGTTTCCCAGAGCGCCGCCGCCACGAGTATCGCGGGCGTGACGGCGACGGGCTGCGTCGCCGCGCTCATGTCGTGGGTCTCCAGGAAAGCGGTAGTCGCCTTGCCCGCCTGAAAATCGGCGTCGTCGGCGATGGCGCGCAGCAGCCGGATGTTGGTCGCGACGCCCAGCACCGCGAAGGCATCCAGCGCGGCTCGCAGCCGCTCGATAGCCGCCGGGCGATTCTCGGCGGCGACGATCAGCTTCGCCAGCATCGGATCATAGTGGACCGAGACCTCGCTGCCCGCCGTGATGCCCGTATCGACGCGGACTCCCGGCACGCGCGGCGGCTCGAAGACCAGCACCTCGCCGGTCGAGGGCAGGTAGCCATTGGCAGGATCTTCGGCGTAGAGGCGTACCTCGATAGCATGCCCGCGCGGCGTAATCGTCTCCTGCACCAGCCCCAGTGGCTCGCCCGCAGCGATGCGCAACTGGTGGCGCACGAGGTCCAGACCCGTCACCGATTCTGTCACTGGATGCTCCACCTGGAGACGTGTGTTCATCTCCAGAAAGTAGAACGCGCCGTCCGAATCCAGCAGAAACTCGCAGGTACCCGCGTTGACATAGCCCGCCGCCCGCGCCGCCCGCACGGCGGCCTCGCCCATCGCCGCACGCAGTTCGGGTGTGAGCGCGGGTGAGGGACTTTCCTCCACCACCTTCTGGTGGCGGCGCTGAATCGAACAGTCGCGCTCGCCCAGGTGAATGACGTTGCCGTGGGTGTCGGCGAGAATCTGAAACTCGACGTGTCGCGGCGCGATCACCAGCTTTTCGAGGAAAACGCTGTCGTCGCCAAATGCCGCCAGCGCCTCGCGCTGCGCCGCCGCCAACGACTCCGCGAACTCCGCCGCCGACTGGACGACGCGCATGCCTTTGCCGCCGCCGCCCGCCGATGCCTTTAGCATCACGGGATAGCCAATGCGCGCCGCCTCACGCTCCAGCTTGCGCCCGTCGCGGGTATCGCCCATGAAGCCTGGAACGGTAGGTACGCCTGCCTGCTCAACCGCGCGTTTGGCTGCCGTCTTCGACCCCATCAGCCGAATCGCCTCGGGCGGCGGACCGATGAAGACGATCCCTGCCCGCGCGCAGGCCTCCGCAAACTCAGCGTTCTCCGAGAGGAAGCCGTAGCCTGGATGAATCGCCTCCGCGCCGTGGTCGCGCGCCACCCGCAGAATTGCCTCGATGTTCAGGTAGCTCTCACGGGCGGGCGCCGGGCCGAGCAGCCACGCCTCATCGGCCAGCCGCACATGGAGAGCGCCGCGGTCGGCCTCGGAATAGACGGCAATTGAGCGGATGCCCATCTCGCGGCAGGCGGCGATGACCCGCACGGCAATCTCGCCCCGGTTGGCGATGAGGACGGAGTTAAACATCGCTGCGCACCCATGAAGCGCGGCGCTTCTCCAGGAAGGCGCGGATGCCCTCCTGCCCCTCCGGGCTGACCCGCAGATCGGCAATCGTCGCGGCGGTCATGGCGCGCGCCTCGTCGCGGCTGAGATCGAGGATGTCGCGGGCCAGCAACTTGGCCGCGCGCACGCCAGCAGGCCCGTTCTGCCCGATATCTCTGAGCGTGGCGATGACGGCGTCGTCCAGCGCATCGGCGGGGGCGATTTTGTGAACGAGTCCGATGGCCAGAGCGCGCTGGGCGTCGAACCGCTCCGCTGTGATGAAGAGCGCTCGCGCCGCGCCCGCGCCAATCTTGGGGACGACGAACTGCGAGATGACGGCGGGCGTAATGCCCAGGCGCGGCTCGGTGAAGCCGAAGCGTGCATCTTCGGCGGCGATAACGATGTCGCAAACAGCCGCCAGCCCAGAGCCACCGCCGAGCGCCGCGCCCTGAATCCGCCCGATCACGGGATGGCGGCAGCGGTCAATCGCCCGGAACATATCGGACATCCGCAGCGCGTCCTCGACGTTCTCATCATGCGTATAGGCGAGGCTGGCGCCCATCCAGTTGAGGTCGGCCCCAGCACAGAAGTTGCGGCCCTCGCCCACCAGCACAATCGCGCCAAGCGTGTCGTCGTCGCTCAACGCATCGAAGGCGGTATGTAGCTCGGCAATCAGCTCGGCGTTGAAGGCGTTGTGGACTTCGGGCCGTGCGAGTGTCACCCAGGCCGTGAAGCCCCGCCGCTCGACCCGGAGATGCTGGTAGCTCCTTGATTCAGCCAAATCAGCCTTGTCAGCCATATGTATGCGCCTCCTCGCGCCAGCCCGACGCATGAACGGCCATGCGCCGGACCATCATGGTGTCATAGACGAGAGCGCGGCTGCGGCTTGCGAGTTGGCTATGCCCTCGCGCCCTTGCGTCCGAACACGATAGGACTGAAATTCGTGTTGGTATCGAAATGATCGAGTCCCTCAGCGCGCTTGAGCCGGTTGACGATCAGGTAGGTCAGCGGCGTCGCGGCCACCTCATAGAGTACCTTGATCGCCCACTGCGTCAGAATCGCGGTGACGAGCTGCGATGGCTTGAAGATGCCCGTCACGCCGAACGCCAGCGTGATAAAGACGACGGTATCGGCGCCCTCGCCGACGAGGGTCGAGCCGATGGTGCGCGTCCAGAGCCAGCGTCCGCCGGTTGCGATCTTCAACCGGGCGAGCACGAACGAGTTGAGGAACTCGCCCAGAAGATAAGCGCAAAATGAGGCAATCAGCAACTGCGGTGTGAAGCCAAGGATGGCGTCGTAGCTTGCTTGCCCGGTCCAGAACGGCGCGGCAGGCAACGCGCCCGCCACCAGAAACGCCGCCACGGCAATCAGGTTGCAGAAGAAGCCGAGCCAGATAACACGCCGCGCCGCCGCGTAGCCATAGACCTCGGTCAACACGTCGCCGAACAGGTAGCTGAGCGGAAAAATGACCACGCCCGCCGGAGCAAAGAGGCCGAACGGCAGCGCCAGAATCTTGACGGCGATGATGTTTGCCACAATCAAGCAGGTGACAAAGAGGGCGGCCAGCGCCACATACCGGCCAGAAAAGCCGCGTTTCGCGTCCACGAATGCATACCTTTCCCATTATTGCGGCATTCGCGCTGCACAAGCGCGCGCCCGCGGCTCCAGAGAGCCACTATGCAGTATGCGTTATCCGCCGCTCGCCGGTCAACCATTGCGAATGACCGATGCTCTTGACGCGCCCTTTCGTCTCGCACTAGTACTTTACTATCACTAAAATACTTTAATAGCGGTGACGTGAAGAGGGAGGCGTAGCGATGGAAACTACTCCGAGGGAGGCGGCGCAGGCGCTGCTGCAACTGCGAAACAGTCAGCGGCTGGCGGCGCGCTACAGTTCGAATAATGGCGTCATTCTCCTGGCGTGGGCGGCGATTCACCTGCTCGACATGCTGGTGTTCCAGGCTGGCCTGATTGTCCACTCAGTATTCGGCGCCGTGGCTGGTGTCATCGTCATCAACGGCTTGCTGCTGCTCTGGCTCATCTGGTATCGGCGAGGACTTCCCATCCATCCTCTACGCGCGCTCACCCGGCGTGTCATTTTTCTCTGGTCCTGGTATTACGTGGCGCTGATCGGCGCCGGGATTGGCGTCTGGGCCGTCTTTATCGGTCCGTTTCCCCCAGGATGGTTCGTGTTCTTAGGCGTATTTGGCGCGTTGCCGCTTGCTATTTGTGGATATCGCCTGTATCAAGAGGCGCGTGCATAAGGAGGCCAGTGCGATGCCCAGGAAAGAGCTATCCGACGGTGAAACAGTCGCCGCGACACACCCCAATCCTCAGGCGCCACACCCGCGATTTCAGCTCGACGAGGCGATCCATCAGCCGGTGCGCCTCTCGATACTTGGTCTCCTTGCTCATTCGCGGGATGTCGAATTCGCGTTTCTGCGCGACCATTTAGGCCTGAAAGACGCCAACCTTTCGCAGCACCTGATGGCTCTCGAAGCTCTGGGTTATGTCGAGATCACCAAGGGCTTCGTCGGCAAACGCCCGCGCACCTGGGTCGCGATGAGCGATGCGGGTCGCGCCGCATTCGCAAACTACCTTGACGTGCTGCAACAAATCATCTCGCAGTCTGAGGATCAGTGATACGCTGATAGGGAGTTTGGCCATGACGACCGCATCGTCCAAAGCATCCGACCTTGCCCCCATACAGAGTGACGCCGCCGACGCGAAATCTCCCAACAGTTTCGGGAAACTGGCCGTCGCGCGCGCGTCTGGCCGCCTTAGCTGGACGTGGCCGCTGGTCTTCTGCCTGATACGCTTTCCGTTGCTGGTTGCTGGGTTCGCCGTTGCGTTCTGGGCGTATCATTCGAATGATAGCGCGCATGCGGGAGAGCTGGCGCAGGCCTTTACACGCTATAACATGCCCCTGCTGGCGGATGTGGTCTGCATTGGCCTCCTCATGTGGCGAGTGCGCCGTGAGGGGATGACGCTGAAGGACCTTGTGCGGCCAACGCGACAACATCTCGTGCGCGACCTCATTCGTGGCGTCTTAATCCTGGCTCCGGTTGCGTGTCTCGTCGGCGTCTTCAACGTGTTCTACGCGATTCTGTCACCCTCATCCGCGCTGCAAGGCGTTGGCGCCGCATCGCTACTCAATCCACTTGGTACAACCTGGCACGTGGCCATCACCCTGTTGATCATCCCCATCAGTTCAGGCATCACAGAAGAACTGGTCTATCGTGGCTATGCCCTCCCCAGGTTGCAGGCGCTCACTGGTCGACGATGGCTGGCAATTGGTATCACGGCGTTGGGATTCGGCCTCCAGCATGTGGCGTTCGCGCTGGTGGATTGGCGTCTCGCGATGATTGGCGGCATCTCGATGATGATGCTCGGCGCGGCCTACGGTATTTTCTACTTCGCCGCCAGACAGCGCCTGCTGCCACTGATACTTGTGCATTGGCAGGCGGACTTCGTATCGCTGGGTCTCGCCCCACTGTTGCTGGCGCTGATGGGTGTCGCCTGATCGCCGCCGCAACTACCCCGCTTCCCCATGTACAATACAGGTAAGACTATTTCCGTCAAGTCCGATGAGTGCATGGAGCAGCGGGGTAATCTATGGCGCGAATTATCGCCACTAGCGACCTGCATCTAGGTATCACCACCGAAGAGGAGCTACGCGCGCTGGCGGAGCGGATAGCCGCCGAGCAGCCCGACCTCACCGTCCTTGCGGGCGACATCGGCGAGGGGCTGGCGAATGTCCGCGACTGCCTGCGCCTCTTCGAGCATCTGCCGGGACAGGTGGCCGTGCTGATGGGCAACCACGATCTGTGGAAGCACGGCCTTGACAGCCAGGATCTCTGGGATAGGCTGCTGCCTGAGGCGGTGCGCGACGCGGGCATGATCTGGTTGGAAGACGCCACCTGGCGCCGCGATGGCCTCGCGGTCGTCGGCTCGATGGCCTGGTACGACTACACCGCCGTTGATCCCATCGTGCCGCCGCACACGGCCGAGTGGTTCGCCGAGTACAAAGCGCAATATAATCCCGACGCCTACCTCATCAATTGGAAGTGGACGGACCTGGAAATGGCGCGGATGCTTGGCGATGCGCTGGTCGAACGCATGCGGGCGCTCGAAGACGATCCTGACGTGGCGGCTGTGCTGGTCGTGACGCACGTGCCAATGTACCGCGTCCAGATGTTTTACAAGCCAGGAGACCTGCGCTGGGGGACAGGTAGCGCCTACTTCGGCAACATGACGCTTGGCGAGCGATTGCTCCCGATGCGCAAGCTGCGGCATGTCATCAGCGGGCATACGCATATCGGACGCGAGGGCGTCGTCGAGCGTCCCGATCAGCCGCCGCTGCCGGTGTGGGTCATTCCAAGTGATTATCATACGCCCGTCTATCTGACGGTGGAGTCGGGCGACCTGCTGGCATAAAACGATGGAGGCGAAACCTGTGGCACAACAGCGAATGGTGGTTGTCGGTGGCGGCGTCATGGGCCTGGCGACCGGGTGCGCGCTGGCGGCGCAGCCCGATATCGAGGTGACCGTTCTCGAACGCTTTCGGATAGGCCACGAGTGGGCCTCGTCGCATGGCCTAACGCGCGCCATCCGCCACGAATACGGCGACGCCGCCATCTATACCGACATGGTCGCGCAGAGCCTTGCGCTATGGAAAGAACTGGCGCGCGAGACCGGACACACCCTCTACACCGAGACAGGCGTGCTGAGCCTGGGACACGCCGATGATGGCCACACGCTGCCCGGATTCGACGTGATGCGCGCGCGCAACTTGCCCGCCGAACGGTTGACCGCCGCCGAGTGTCGCGAACGCTTTCCGCAGTTTCGGCCCGACGAGTACGACGCGATCACCTGGAATCCCGTGGGCGGGATGCTGCACGCCTCCGAATGTCTGGTCGCGCTCAGCGAGCGACTGCAATCGCGTGGCGGCATACTTCGTGAGGGCGCGCAGGTGACGCGCGTCGAGCCGGAAGGCGCTGGTGGCCGCGTGACGCTGGCGGACGGCACGCAGCTCACGGCTGATCGCGTGATCGTGGCGGCGGGGCCGTGGGTCCACGACGTGCTGCCTGGATTAGCATCGCCGGTGCGGCCAACACGCCAGCAGGTCTGCTATTTCTCCAACCTGCCAGATCCGGAGATGTTTGCCGTGGGCAGATTCCCGGTCTTTCTCGTCGGCATGAACCAGTATGGCTTCCCGCTGCATGGGCCAGGTTGGATCAAGGTCGGGCTGCATGCGTTTGGCGAGACGGCCGACCCGAACGCGGGCTATGACCCAGATATGGAGGAAGTAGAGGCGGTGCGCAACTTCCTCCGCCGCGTCATCCCCGACGCCGCCGAGGCCAAACTTGAACTGGTGGATCGCTGCATGTATGATGTGACGCCCGATGAGGACTTCATTCTCGATGTCCATCCAGGCGGCAGCGGGGTCATCATTGGCAGTGGATTCTCCGGCCATGGCTTCAAGTTTGGCATCCTGATTGGAGAGCTACTCGCGGCGCTGGCACGCGGCGACGAGTCGCCTGTCTCCATGGAGCGTTTCCGACTTGACCGCTTTAGTGGCAACTAGCCTAAAAATCCTGCGCTTTCGTTGACACTTCCGCCATTGCCTCGGTACGATGGAACAAGTGACAAATTGGCGCTGTATCAGGGAGAACTTTCGCGATGAGCGCAAGCGGACGTCAGGTGGCGCAGACCATCGGCATCCTGTATCAGGAACATTCCGAGGGCGCTGGTGAACTGGCGAAGGCGCTGGCCGCGCGCCTGCGGGCGGAGGGGCGCAATGTCTGGCAGGAGGCGCTGCAACGGCACGACGCGCCGGTGAACGACCAGCTTGCCGGAACAGATATCGTGCTGGTGCTCGGCGGCGATGGTTCGCTGCTCTCCGCCGCCCGCATGTGCGCGGAGGCGAGCATTCCGCTGCTCGGCATCAATTTTGGCCGGGTCGGCTTTCTCACTGAGCTTGAACCCGGAGAGGTTGATGAAAAGCTGCCATTCTATTTCAACGGCGACTACTGGATCGACGAGCGAGCGATGCTCCAGGCGGAGGTGGACGCGGGCGATGTCCAGCACCGCTTCATCGCGCTCAATGATATGGTGGTGGTGCGCGGCGCGTTGCCGCGTGTCATCCGCGTGAAAGTCTGGCTCGACGGCCACTACTACAACACGACGGTGGCCGACGGCATTATTGTCTCCACCGCTACTGGGTCAACCGCCTACAATCTCGCCGCTGGCGGGCCGATCCTCCATCCACAGGTGCGCAGCAGCGTGCTGACACCCATCGCGCCGCATCTGGCGACGGATCGCTCGCTGATTCTGGAGCCGAATGCCGTCACCACCCTGGAGTTGCAGCCTGGTTCCGACGGGGCGATTCTCTCGGCGGATGGCCAGCTCAACCTGACGTTGAATGCGGGCGCGCAGGTGACGATTCGCAGCTCGCAATACGTCACGCGCTTTCTGCGGCGGCGGCCGCCGACCTATTTTTACCGCATTTTGTCGGCGAAATTGCAGGATAACCTTTCAGGATAGCGACGGATATGCTACTCGAACTGACGATTACCGACTTCGCCATCATCGATTCCCTGCACCTGCGCTTTGGCCCGCATCTTAATGTCTTCACGGGCGAGACGGGCGCGGGCAAATCCATCATCATCGACGCGATCTCGGCGCTGGTCGGCGAGCGCGTGGGGGGTGATGTCGTCCGCGCGGGCAGCGAGCGCGCCATCGTCGAAGGTGTCTTCGATATCGGCCACCTGCTCGCGCGTGAGAAGGCTGCCGTCTCGTCTCCATCCTCGCCTGCGAAGCTAGCAGTAGCGCCTGAGAGCGAAGGAGTTGCGCCTGAAGCGGAGACGCTGACCGAGACGCTGGCGGAGTTCGGTATCGAGGTCGAGGATGGGACGCTGATCCTCTCGCGCGAGATTGCGCGGACGGGCCGAGGGATTCAACGCGCCAACGGACGGGCAACGCCACTCTCGGCGTTGCAGCGTATCGCCACCTTCCTGATCGATATTCACGGGCAGAGCGCCCATCTCACTATTCTCCGCCCTGAGCAGCATGTCTACTATCTGGACCGCTACGCCGCGACCGACGATCTGCGCCAGCAGGTGGCCGCGTTGGTCGGTGAATGGCGCGCTACCCGCCGCGATCTGGATCGCCTCCAGCGAGACGAGCGCGAGTTGGAGCGGCAGCGCGAACTGCTCCAATATCAGGTGGATGAGATCGAGGCGGCGAAGCTGCGTCCCGGCGAATTGGAAGAACTGGAGCGGGAGCGTAAGATGCTGGCGAACGCCGAGCAGCTTGGGGCATTATGCGTCGCAATCCATAGCGCACTCGTAGGCGACGAGACCGGCGAGGCAAGCGGCGCCGTGGATATGCTGGCGACAGCGCAACGGGCCTTTGGCGATCTGTTGCGGCTGGATGACAGCCTGCGCGAGCAGTTGGGCGAGCTAGAGCAGGCGCTCTACCTCGTCGAAGATGTCGCCACCTCGGTACGCGCCTATCAAGAAGAAGTGGCGGCGGACCCCCAGCGCCAGGCAGAGGTCGAGGAACGGCTGGATCTGCTTGCGAAACTGCGGCGCAAGTACGGT
>JAICKD010000649.1 GCA_025928125.1 Ktedonobacterales bacterium | reverse complement strand
GGTATGACCATTGACGACATCGAGCGACTGGTAGGGCCATGCGCTGAGACCAGCGACGACACATTGAGCATTTACGGTGTCAGGGGCCTGGGATTTGATGTAGTGTTTCGGCCCAACCACTTTATCCCGGACGACCTGGATTTCCAGCTACCTGAGCTTCGATTCTCTCCTCTTACCTGGTTCTTCGTCTATGAAGAGGATGAGACCGACCCATGGGGAAGCAAGACCATTGCACGAGTGTCCAGCGACAGGTGGCCTTGACAGCCACATGCGTCGTTGGCTATAGTGTCGGCAACGGTCAGCCGATGCTGGCCGCTCCGTTGGGAGGAGTACGCGCAGGCAGCGCCGCATAGAGAGCGGGATCGCGTGAGATGTCTCACGCGGCTGAAAGTCACGCCAGCGCCGGTACGCGGAAGGTCGCCCAGCGAGAACAACGACTGAAGAAAGCCCACAACGCGGGCGAGTAGATCAGTCCGGGAAAGCCCGTTATAGCGATGCCCTGATTCAGCGCGTGTGTTCAGCGCGCCCGTCGGGGAAGTAAGCGCGCCGGAGCGGCAACGTCCCGGCGTATTCGAGGTGGTACCGCGGAAGGCCGCGTGCGGATTCCCTGGGCTTCGGCAACGGAGCCTCAGTGGCATATCTGACGAGCTCGCCCTTTCGTCCTCGCGGAGGACGGAGTGGGCGTTTTTTGTTGCCTATTTTCAGGGCAGCAACGCAGCATCGCACACAGCTGCCGCGCATCCCACCAGGAGGATAGCCGCCATGACCATGGCAAGAACTCTGGCAAAGACCTATGACCCCGGCATCGTGGAGCCGCGATTGAGCGAACGCTGGCAGCGCGAGGGCATCTATCAGTTCGACCGCGCCAGCGATCAGCCCGTCTACGCCATCGACACGCCGCCCGCCACCGTCTCTGGCCATCTGCACCTGGGCCACGCCTACTCGTACACGCATCCCGATATCATCGCGCGCTTCTGGCGGATGAACGGCCACAACGTCTTCTACCCGATGGGCTTCGACGACAATGGCCTGCCCACCGAGCGGCTGGTGGAGAAGCGGCTGGGCATCACGGCGCAAGCGGTGGGGCGACAGGCGTTCATCGAGCGCTGTCTGGAGGTGGGTGTCGAGGCTGAGGAGGAATACCGGACGCTCTGGCAGCGGCTGGGTCTCTCGATTGACTGGCGCTTCAGCTACCGTTCAATCGACACGCTCTCGCGGCGCACGTCGCAGCAGTCCTTCCTGGACCTCTACCGCAAGGGGCTGGCGTATCAGCAGGAGGCGCCGACGATCTGGTGTCCCCTCTGCCAGACGGCCATCGCGCAGGCCGAGTTGGAAGATATCGCAGGAACGACGACGTTCTACACACTGGCGTTTACGTTACCTGACGGCGCGACGCTGCCAATCGCGACGACGCGCCCGGAGCTGCTGCCCGCCTGTGTGGCCGTCTTCATCCATCCCGACGATGCACGCTATATTGGATTGATCGGCTCGATGGTCGAGATACCGCTGATGGGGCGAAGCGTGCCGTTGCTAGCCGATCCACTCGCGCGCCCGGAAGTTGGCACAGGTGCGGTGATGTGCTGCACCTTCGGCGATCCAACCGATGTCGAGTGGTGGCGCACGCATCAACTGCCGCTCCGCGTCATCGTGATGAGCGATGGACGCCTGACCGCCGACGCTGGAATACTGGCCGGGCTGACCATCGCCGAGGCGCGGGCGCGGATCCTTGCGGAGCTACGAGCGGCGCGGATCGTGCTCGGCGAGAAGACTCAGCCGCAGGCGGTCCGGGCGCACGAGCGCTGCGATACACCGGTCGAGTATCTGGTGACGCGGCAGTGGTTCATTCGCGTGCTCGAACACAAGGAGCGGCTCCTGGCGGCGGGCGAGCAGATACGCTGGCATCCGGCGCATATGGCTGCGCGCTATCGTGAGTGGGTCGAGAATCTCAAATGGGACTGGTGCATCTCGCGCCAGCGCTACTTTGGCGTGCCTTTCCCGCTATGGCGATGCGACGCCTGTGGCGCGATTCTGCTGGCCGATGACGCCGACCTGCCGATTGACCCGACGACAACCCTACCCAGCACAGCCTGTGCGTGTGGCGGCGAAAGCTTCACGCCTGAGCATGACGTGATGGACACCTGGGCCACGTCCTCGATGTCGCCGCAGATCGTCGGTCAGTGGCTGACCGACCCGGCGCTCTATCAGCAGGTCTTCCCGTTCGCGCTCCGTCCACAGGCGCACGAGATTATCCGCACCTGGGCGTTCTACACCATCGTCAAGTCGCTCTACATGTTCGACGCGCTTCCCTGGCGCGAGGTCGCCATCTCCGGCTGGGGGCTGGCCCCGGAGGGCGCGGGGAAGATCAGCAAGAGCCGTGGTGGTGGGCCGATGACACCAGAGGCGATGATCGGCAAATACTCCGCCGATGCCGTGCGCTACTGGGCGGCGAGCACTGGCTTTGGCAAAGACACGATCATCAGCGAGGAGCGCATTCAGGCGGGCGCGAAGCTGGCCACCAAGCTCTGGAATGTGGCGCGGCTAAGCGAGCGCGTGCTGGCTGACTATTCCACGCCAGCGACTCCACCAGCGCTTGCGCCGACGGATCGCTGGCTGCTGGCGCGGCTGCGGCGGCTGGTCGAGCGCGTAACGACGCTCCTCACCGAGTACGACTATGCCACGGCGAAGGCGGAGACGGAGAGCTTCTT
>JAICKD010000766.1 GCA_025928125.1 Ktedonobacterales bacterium | reverse complement strand
GTGCGCTCTGTTTCTGGCTCTATCACGTGACGGGGCTGACGGTGCTGCTGCCTCTGGCCTACTTCAGCTTCCTGATCAACCTGCTGAACCTGATACCCGTCTCGCCGCTGGATGGCGGCCGCATCGTCGGGGCCATCTCGCGCTGGATCTGGCCGATTGGCCTGGTCTTGCTGGGCATCGCTTTCCTCTATACGCACAGCATCCTGCTGATCATCCTGCTCTGGCTGGGCTTTCTGGAGACGATCAGCCGCTTCCGCATGGCGTCGGTTGCTGGCTCCTACTACCGGATTCCGCTGCTCTCGCGCGCCTACATCACCATCTTCTACTTCGGCCTGGCCGCCGCCTTGGCCATCGGCATGTTTGCCACCGAGGGACTGATGGCCGCCCAGGTGGGCCAGCCGCACTTCGGTGGTTAGAAACTGTACGAGAAGGCTTGGAGCCGAGTCGTTTCGCTCGTCAGTTGTTCAGGTTGTGCGTCTTCTTCGTCATCGATGCTGGTCACCATGCAAGCCTCATTGCTCCTGCAAGAGTACATTGTCGTTGTCGTCGTGTTTCTCCACCCTGGTTTGTGCCCAGGTTTTGCGCGGCTTCTTCCCTAGCTTCCACCCGCGCACGGGGTTAGACTGGCCTGTTTGCCAAGTTGCCACATGTGGTATACTGGTAGCCATGGTGGGACGTATGCACCTGCTCTTGTCGTAGCAGGCAGTCGCCGCATACCTGTAAAGGTGGAGGCGCACTATGCCTACGCATGTCATGCACAACCTGCTATCCCCTCCCAGCCCATCACCTGTCCGTGCCCCGATTCTGGTGGTGGAAGACGACGAAGCAATTCGAGACTGTTTGCACATGCTGCTCGAAGGCGAGGGGTATGGGGTCGCCGAGGCAACCACCCCCACTGACGCGCTGGTCCATCTTCGCGGGGCGACGCGCGGCCATATTGTCTTGCTTGACTGGATGATGCTGGGGCGCGGCGAGTCGCTGTTGCGTCAACTGGAGCAGGAACCTGCCGATGGCCCGCTGCACCAGCATTGTTATGTCATGCTGTCTGCTGCGGAATTCAGTCGGTTCACCGAGGAGGAGCAACGCCTGATTGCGGCCACCTGCCTGGAGGCGGTCGCCAAGCCCTTTGAGGTGGAAGCGCTGTTAGCGGTGATTGAGCGGGCAGCCGCCCCCCTGCGTGCGGCACAGGAGCGCTCCCGCGGTCGAGCGCACAGCCGCCTGGCTCGACCGGTCACGACGGCTCAGCCGCGACCATGAGCGATGTCCAACCAATAGGGAGGCGCTCATCTATCTTATCTATCGCACCAGAATCCGCTGACTGCTCCACCCTGTGGCGTGAGAACCCTGGCATGAAGCCTTCTCGTACGGTTTCTAGGGCATGTGTGCAAATGGGTTCCCGATACACCGGATGCTCGCCGCGAGTGCCGAAGAGTCGTTCAACGGCTGAGCTTATTGCGCCGTTTCTCGGAGCCGTCGCAGGTTGCTTTGGCAATTTCCCAACACGCCTTAACCCGCGCTCACGATCTTCCCCGAGCGCACCGTTGCCAGGAAGCGCCGCCGCTGGCGCAGGTAGAGGGAGAAGTCGGCCCAGCTGAGGAAGCCTGCCGTGGCGAACCCGTGGGCGATGGTTGCCGCTAGGATCGAGCGTTTGCCGTGTTTGCCGTGTTTGCCTAGCGGCCACTGGTAAAGCGCGCCAAAGATCGCTCCGGCGAAGGTGACGCCCGCAATCGAGCGCCAACTCCACTTGCCCAGACGATGGTACGCGCCAAAGACGGCCGTCGCCGCCGCCCAGCCCAGCAGGCCCGCCAGCTTGCCGATGCGTGGCGCGCGCGCGAACCCCCGCACTGCCAGATCCTGCACCGTGCCGCGCCAGAAAAGTTCTTCGCCCGGCGCGTTGATCGCAAAGTAGAAGAGCGTCTGCGTCAGTTGATCGGCGTCGGTGGGCAGGCGATAGCCCGGCGCGACCCAGCCGCGAAAGGCGGCGGCCAGCCCGGCCAGCGGCACGCCGACGGCGATGCCAAGCAGCAGTTCGCGCCGCCAGCCCTCGGCGGTGATGCCGATGCCCTCTGGCCCACAACCCGAGAGCCACGCATAGACGCCCGCCCCCGCGAAGAATGGCAGCACCCGCCCGGCGGT
>JAICKD010000132.1 GCA_025928125.1 Ktedonobacterales bacterium | reverse complement strand
CGGCGCTAACTGTTGTTTGGGCGTCTTCTGGCTCGATGCTCTGCCAGGTTTCTGAGACGACCTCTTGCCCGTGGCGCTGGGCGCCAGATCTGAGAAGGCCATGCGCAGCTTCCTCCGAATGCGAAAGATATGCAGGCGAACGGAACTGGGGTTGCGCTGGTAGCGATCGACGATGCCCTGATAGTCTTCGCTGGTGAAGACGCTGCGCAACAGTTCGGCGACACTGCGCGCGGCGTCGGCGTTGGTTGCGGCCAGTTTGGCCAGGTATCGTCCGACGTCGGCGAGGTCTTCCGCCGCGATTAGCTGGTCTTCGATGGAGGGCTGCTGGCTCGTAAGCTGATCCAGCGGGTCGTGCTCGTCTGGGGGATCGCCGTCATTTTCGACGTGATATTTGTGCAGGTACTTCTTCTCGGTCGTGGCGGAACGGACCATGTCTTTGAGCGTGAGTCTGGTCATGACCCGCAAATACTTACAGAACGCGCGTGGCTGCACGACATCGGGAGTGGCGGTCATAGCGACGCCGCGAAAGGTCGAGAGTTTTCCTGGCTGCATCAGGATAAGCATGACATTCTGGGTGAGATCGTCGGGGCCGAAACGATAGCCGAACTCGGGACGGACCAGTCGTATGGCCCAGGAGTGTACGTACTCCAGGGTGCGCTGCCAGTGGATGGATGTGGGGTGTCGCTCCATATCGGCGATCATCTCGCCAATATCCAGGGGCGGCCAGGGATCTGGATCACGTCCAGGTTGCTGCATATCGCCACTCCTCATACACTCGGTTATTACACACGTGTCGCCTGGCGATGTCTTCGCATCTCGACGCAGGCTTATAGGTAGTTGTGGCAGCGGAACAAAAAATGTTGCCGCCATCTTCGTGACACAGGTTTGAGTTCATCCACCCAACCGTGCGCGCAGTTGTTGGATGGCACCGAGCAACTGTGCCACCTGCGGACTAGCAAGACCCAGATGCGCGGCTATATCGATATACTCTTCGGCCAGTTCCAGCAACTGTGGCGCCTCTGCCTGCCGTCCGGCATCTGCCTCGGCGCGCGCATGTCGGACTGCGTTGATAGCTCGGTTGAACCAGGAGTTTCCATCGTCGGGGCGAGCCGCCAGCGATAGAGCAAAAGCGGACTCTGCCTCAGCATAGTAATCCAGATGGCTTAACTGCAGAGCCCTCATTCCCTGTACACTTCCCCGCTCGATGTCGGTCGTGGCCGCATCCAATGCCCGGTCGTACCAGCCCAGCGCCTCGTTCAGTAGCTGTCTGCCTTCCTCATATCGTCCTGCCCCCCGTGATCGCAGTGCTAGTGTCCCCAGCATGCTACCTCGCGCGTGGAGCAAATCAAACTTGTGCGGATCGAGAGTGAGCGCACGCTCATTCCGCTCCAGCGCCTCCTTGAAGAGATCAAAATGAGCACAGGTAATCGCCCAGTTGCTCCACTTCATTCTGCGATGCTCGTCAGTGCGGGGGTAGATGTCGGGTGGTTTGTAGGGTTCCTCGCCCAATTGCGCCGCCGCCTGCTGTAAGATGGAGAGCGCCTCCTCGGCGGACGGACGATCCTTGGGGCGTTTGGCTACGAGCGCGCGATAGAGTTGCTCGACCTCAACGGGCAGACGACTCGCGTCCTCAGTCGGGCCGCTTCGCAGGGGACGCGGAGTTCCGTTCAGATGGAGCTGATACCAGCCCTCCTCGTCTAGTTCGGCTTCCAGGTCAGCCAGCCCATGGCGTCCGGCGAGCAACTCCGAGAGGATGAGGCCAAAGGCGTAGAGATCGGCTGCGGGGCCAACGTCGCCGTCTACGTCCCACTGTTCGGGGGGCATGTAGGCGATAGTGCCTGCGCCACCGAGTCTGGTTACTCCAGCGCGGGTGGAGCGGGTGGCTCCGACATCATCCAGATCGCGGGAGTGAGCACCGGTAGCACGGATTGCCTCACCGATAGCGGCGGCCAGGCCAAAGTCGGTGATCATGGCGTAGCCGGACTTATTCACCAGGACGTTCTCTGGCTTGAGGTCGCGGTGGACGAGTGGGGAGGGCCGTAGGAACTCGGGATCGGGGGTGTGTAATGCGAGGAGACCGGCGGCAATGTGCTGCGCCCAGCGGAAGCGCGACGCGAAGGGTTGATCGAAAGTGAGTAGGTCGCGCAGGCTGCCATGTTCGGCATAGTCGAGCTCGATGAAGAGGTGGCCATCGATCTCGGTGGCAGCCTGGGCAGTGAGCAGATTGGCATGGGGCCAGAGGCCGACCCAGGTAAGGCATTCAGAGAGGAAGAGATCGCGCAACTGGGGGCGGAGCGCGAGCAGTTCGGGGCGTAACGTTTTGAGGGCGCGCCACTCACCCCCGGTGAGGCGATTGGGTCCCATGAAGACGAGCCCGAAGCCGCCCGCGCCCATCTGCTCGACGGTCACGTCCACGAAGGTGAAGTCGGTCAGGCGCAGTGAAGAAGGTTCGCGCATTGCCTTCATCTCTTTCGTTGAGTGGCGGTGACGGCGTACGGTCCAGGCGAGGCTGGCTAGATCGAGTCGTCGTGGCTGAGGACGATGTCGGGATCGTCCGTGAGCATGAGATCGGTGTGGCCGACGCGGAATACCTGGCCGAGCGCGATAGTGATGGGCTGGCGGACGCGGGTGCGTCCATTCTCGATCCAGGAGCCATTGCTGCTGTTGAGGTCTTCAAGAATCCAGGCACCCCGCCGAAAGCTGACGCGGGCATGGACGCGGGAGACCCATTGATCGTGGGGCAGCCGGACGCTCAGTTCGGGCGCTAGCCGCCCGATCTCGCCGACGCCACCGACGATGAGAGAGACATTCCCATCGCCAGGGCCGCTCAGCTCGACGACGGCGACCACTGGCGCCTGCTCAAAGGCTTCGGCGCCCGCCAGTTCCGCCGTCTCGTCGGGCGCGCCATCATCCGTTGATTCCGCCGTGTGGTCGTCGGCGCCTGCCGTCTCGGCTGGAGCCTCGACCGCGGGCATCATCAGAGTCCGCTCGTTCTCATTTTCGTTCTCGTTCATGTCTTCGCCCGGCTCTCGCTTGGCCATATGTCCTCCGCATCGTCTCACCATCATTTCATCAACGTGTTTGTGGCAACGTCGCCCTCTTGAGCTGATGCATTCGGCGTGATACAACTCAGGTCCGTGGCGGATGTTCGCCGAGACGCGAGAAGCTTTGGAGCGCCGATTCTACCTGGATGGACTTGAGCACCTGGTCGTAGACGCGAGCGGGGGGAATGCCAATCCGGTCGAAGAGCGCCATCACCGAGTCGCTACGTCCCTCGAGGATCGCCAGCAGCATGTGCTCGCTACGGGTGGCGGTAGCCATACGGCTGCGGGCGAGGCGCTGAGCGTCGAGGAAAGTCATCTCGGCTTTCCTGGTCAGCGGATCGTCGACGACGCCGTCATACTTCGCGATGATCTCGTCGAGCGCCTGCCTCGTTGCGGTCTCCGTCATGCCGTAGTGCGCCAGCACGCGCTGCGCGACCCCGCCGGAGAGCGTGGTGAGGGCATACAGGAGATGCGCCGATGTGACGTAGCCATGCTGTAATTCGACGGCGATGCGCCGCGCCGCCGCTTCCAGTGATGCCTGGAGGCCAGCCGTAAAGGGCGGCAGTGGCATCTGGTCGGCGATGGCCTGAGTCAGCTTGCGGTTGTAGAGCATCATCAGGGCCGGCTGCAATTCGTGTATCCGCGCCATTTCGGCCTGCATGCTGCTCACGAGCAGCTTGGCCGCCGCCAGCCAGCGCTCATGCGCCACCGCGGGCGCCGCCTTTGAAAATTCATGTGCGAGTTGCTGCACCTGCGCCTCTTCATAGAGGGGAGTCGCGGCTACCTCGGCCAGCAGCTGGCAGACGTGTGGCTGCTGGAGCGTCTGGCCGCTGGCAATGAGGGCGCTGAGCAGGTCAGCATCGGGAAGCGAACGCTCGAAATTGCGATACGCCCGCGCCATTGCGGTGTTTACCTCGCGCTCGAGCTTATTCTGCTGCAGGATGGCGCGCAGCTTTTCTTTCAGGGCTGGCCCGCCGACATGCTGCGCCACCGAGGTAACGGCCTGGGCGAACAACGGCCAGAGTTGCGCCGGGACTGGGAGTGGAATCGGGATCATCGCGATTGCTCCTCGCTCGTATGGGTGGCTTACTATTGCCTCGGACGACGACTCGCGCTCTGGCAGGAAAACTGTCAGGCGCTGTGTTTTCAATAAGCAACGTCTTGGACTAGCTCTCGAGTTGCGCGCGCTCGTGTTGGATGATGTCGCGCAACTCGATGTTGCGTGCATCATTGGGACTCAAGCGCAACGCCTGACGAATATAGCCGTCTGCCAGCCTATAGAGGCGCACAGCTTCCGACCGCTGGCCAGCCTGCGCTTCAGCGCGCGCCCAGCGCACGCTGTCGAGCGTTCGATTGCGCCAGGCAGACCCATTATTCGGGTCAAGCGCGAGCACAGTTGCATAAGCATCCTCCGCCTCGGCATAGCGGCGCAGTTCAGCCAGTCGCAATGCCCTCATACTCTGCGCCAGGGTACGTTCGCCGTCTGTGGTTGCGGCGCCCAGCGTCCGCTCGTTCCACCTGAGCGCCTCCTCCAACAGCCGCTTCCCCTGGTCCGTCTGTCCTCGCTCCTCTGCTTTCCGGCCAGCGCTTGCGACAATGTTGCTGCGGGAGTTGAGGACAATGACATTGTTGGGATCGATGGCGAGCGCCCGCTCGTTGCAAGTCAATGCCTCCTTGGAGAGGTCGAATCTGGCGAAGGTATTTGCCCAGTTATGCCACTGCATCATGCGATGCTCGTCGGTGCGAGGCCATATATCTGGAGGTATGTAGGGCTCCTCGCCCACGTGTGTTGCTGCTTGCCGCAACACGGCCAGCGCCTCTCCCGCTGTGGGACGATCCTCCGGACGTTTGGCTAAGAGCGCATAATAGAGCTGCTCCACCTCAGCGGGAAGACGACTCGCGCCTTCAGCCGGACCACTCCTGAGGGGACGCGGTGTTCTGTTCAGATGGAGTTGGTACCAGCCCTCGTCGTCCAGCTCAGCCTCCAAATCAGCCAATCCGTGGCGTCCGGCCAGGAGTTCGGAGAGGATGAGGCCAAAGGCATAGAGATCGGCAGGAGCGCCCACGTTCCCGTTGGTATCCCATTGCTCAGGAGGCATATAGGCGATGGTGCCGACTCCGCCTAAGCCCAGTGCTGGATCCCTCGTGGAGCGAGTCGTGAAGTGAGTAATACGTGTTGCGCGATATCTACGCATGCTGGTCTGCTGGGTCGCCAACTGGGCGACCAAAGCAAAGTCTGCCAGCGCGTTGGGTGCGTCGGACGTCTGAGCCAGGGCTCCCCCGATAGCTGCGGCTAGTCCAAAGTCGGTGATCTTGGCATAGCCGGATGCATCCACCAGAACGTTCTCCGGTTTGAGGTCACGGTGTACGAGCGGCTGCGGGCGAAGAAATTCGGGATCAGGCGTATGCAGCGCGAGGAGCCCAGCGGCGACGTGCTGCGCCCAACGCAGCCGTACGCGGAGAGGTTGGTTGAGTGCCAAGAGGTCGCGCAGACTGCCATGCTGGGCATAGTCGAGGACAAGGTAGATCCGCCCATCCATCAGGGTGGCGCTCTGAGCGGTGAGCAGGTTGGCGTGGGGCCAGAAGCCAACCCAGATGAGGCATTCAGAGAGGAAGAGATCGCGCACCTGGGGGCGGAGCGCCAGCAACTCAGGGCGAAGCGTCTTGAGCGCAAGCCATAGATCATCGTGGAGTCGGTCAGGACCCATATAGACGAGACCAAAGCCGCCCGCACCCATCTCAGCGACAGTCATATCGACGAAGGTGAAGTCGGTCAGGCGCTGGGGTTGTGATCCACTCATGACCATCACTCCTCATGGGGGGCGTTGCGGTCTAGCGACGTTGTATAAATGCGATATGCATGTATTGTGGCATCCGTGTCAATAATGTTGCGGGCAGATGGCGAAACGTACTGAAACTGCCGAAGTCAATTAGGGCGAAGACGATGAAATCAGGGGAGCCAGGCGACCTGAGTCCGTGCTATACTGAGCGCTGCCTGATCGGTGCGTTCCGATGCGCGGACTGATGGAGCTCGCGTCTGGGTATGAGAAAAAGTTGGGAAGGGATGCGCGACCGTGCAGCATCTGACGATCCGTGTGGCATGGCATGACAACAGATGGAATGGTCGGATATGCGCCGCGCCCTCACTCAACGGCTATTGTCTGGCGCTAGAGCGTATTCGGAAGGATCGCGATGACGCGAAAGAGGATCGGCTGGCGGGACGCACGTGGCGCAGCCTCAAGGGTGGTGAGACGCCACCGTGTATGGCCGAGTCCGGTGGCTTCATGAGTGACAACGAGTGGATACGTTCCTTCGCTCCCACGTTTCAGAATGCAGTACCCGCGTTACGTGGAAAGCTGCGCCATACGAGCATTCGCATGGAGCCGTATACCGCTCTTGCGGTTCCCTTTCGTTGGATGCTGCGCGAGAGTCAGCGGCGAATTGATGAGTCGCTGCCAGAGCCATTGCCTGCCGACGAGATACAAGGGTTTCCCTCATCATGGGTAGTTAGCTCCACGCGCCAGGAAGCGCTTGGCTCCCGGTTTTTTGGACAACTCACGCCTGAACGGTCACTTGTCTTTTTCTATTGCAAAGAGGGTCAGCCGCTCGGAGAAAGCCTCTCGCGGCTCGTCGTCGGGGTTGGGCGTATCCAGGCGATTGGATCGCAGGGCTATTACGAGAGCGACAGCGCAATAACCTATCCCTTCTGGGATCGCAAGATACACCATACGATTCGGCCTGACGGCAGCGACGGATTTCTTCTTCCCTACCATGACTATCTCGCGCCGACCGGGGATGCCGACGAAGACATGCGGCGGCGGGAGTTGCTCGAAGCAATCGCCATCACGGTTGACCGGGCGCATATCCCGTCATTCCAGTATTCGTCAGAGTTGGCGACATCCGATGTCGCACTCTCGGTATTGATGCGCTGTCTGGATGCGGTGCGCATGATTCGTACACATGGCATCGCGCGTGGGCCATGGGATCTGCGGGAGCAGTGGGTCAACGACCAGATTGCCGCCACCTGGCGGGATCGCGGCGAATTCCCCGGCGTCGGCTCCGCTTTGGAGGCGCTCGGGCTTCGCATTGGAACGTCCCTGATCGTGGATCTGATGCGTGCTGGCCAGATGCGTCCAGACAGTGATCCCTGGCCCATCGTAGATGCCATCTTGCGCGGGACGCAGCCAGCTCCGTCGCCCTCGTATGAGCCATATCTCGCACCGCTACGTCCGGTATGGGCCAACCTCTCAGTGGAGCGCCGCAATCTCCTCTACCTGCTTGCGCGGTTCGATCTCACACCCGATCAGGCGCGCCGCTGGTATGAGCCATCTGAACGGGCGAAGATAGCGCTCTCATCATGCAGCGATGGCGAGATTCTGGCGAATCCCTACCGCATCGCTGAGGCTGACACAGGCGACGATACCTCGCCCGCCATACCGTTGGAGACGATTGATCGCGGTCTGTTCCCCGATGACGCCGTTGCCGTGCGCAATCCGCCGCCAACGCGAACTCCCTTCGAGGATCGAAACGACATCCGTCGGATACGTGGCGCGCTCGTCACTATCCTGCGGACGGCGAGGGAGGCGG
>JAICKD010000621.1 GCA_025928125.1 Ktedonobacterales bacterium | reverse complement strand
CGAAAGATTGAGGTCTTTGGTCGACTCGCGAAACTCTTTAAACATTTTGCCAAGCGATGATCCCATCTCAACCATCCGCTTCGGCCCAAACACCAGTAGCGCCAGCAAGAGAAGACCAAAGATTTCAAGCCAGTGTGACATAACCCACCTCCGACAGCCCGTTTTGCGCAGTCCGTGCATCCATCATCTATTGTAGCATTACATTTCCGCCCACACTATGAAGACGGGTATCTGGGCGCGTGTGGCTTCACACCAGGAACAGATTCCCCCACATCGGCGACACATGAAAGCTCTGCCAGCCGCGCCTACCCGAACGGCTAGTCAATCCTCCCGCCAAACGGCGGGTGCTGGCAATATCGCGCGCGACGTATGCTCCTGATATCCAACGCCTCCCGGTCTGAGCGCCGGGCGACGCGTACATAGACGAGGCGATCCCTCAGAGCTATCAGAGGAGCGAGGACGAGATGGCAGATAAGACGACAACCAGCACGCTGGGCGCATTCTCCGACCAGTTGGCCGATGTAGTGGCTTCGGCGGGCCGCTGGATTGTGACGGTGGCGGCGCGCCCCCGGCAGACCGCGACCGGCATCCTGTGGAAGACCGAGAACGAAGTGATTGTAGTGACCGCCGACCATGTGGTCGAGCGCGAAGATGATATCAAAGTGGTCCTGCCGGACGGCAAGGAGGTCAAGGCGCAACTGATTGGCCGCGACCCTGGCACCGACCTCGCGGCGTTGCGGCTTCCCGCCGACGCCCTTGGCGCGGACGCCCCGACCGCCGAGGCTGGCGCGAACCTGCGCCCCGGCAATCTTGTGCTGGCGATTGGCCGTCCCGGCAAGGATGGCCCGCGCGTCTCCTTCGGCGCGGTCAGCGCCATCGAGGGGCCACGCCGCTCGTGGCATGGCGGCGAGATCGAAGGCGTCATCTTCGCCGATGTGACGCTCTATCCTGGCTTCTCCGGCGGCCCGCTGGTTGACCTTTCGGGCAAGCTCGTCGGGCTGAACAGCTCACACCTCACCCGCCAGAATAGCAGCGCCATCCCGCAGGTGACGCTGGACCGCGTGGCGAAAACCCTGCTGACGCATGGCCGCGTGCGCCGTGGCTATCTCGGCATTGGCACGCAGCAGGTGCCGCTGCCCGAGGCGCTGGCCCAGAAGGCTGGCCTGACGCAGGAGACGGCGCTGCTGGTGGTGAATGTCGAGGCGGGCAGCCCAGCAGAACAGGGTGGCTTGATGTTGGGCGATCTGGTGGTGCTAGTGGCTGATCAGCCGATTATCGACGTGGACAGCCTGCGCGCGCAACTGACGAGTGACAAGCTCGGCCAGACGCTGCCAGTGCGCATCATCCGTGGCGGCGAGCCGCAGAACCTGACCATCACGCTGGGCGAGCGACAATAGCAGTTGATTCAAAGCCCACATGTGGAATACTACGGTGGTCTCGGCCTTGAAAGGCCGGAGTAAAGGAATGTAAAGGGCTTAAAAGCCCGACTCAGAGCCGCCATTCACGGGGCTCTGCCTCCTACTCCGGCCATTTATGGCCGAGAGCGCAACATTCCGCATCGAAGATAAATACTTCTCGAAAGCGAGCATAGAGCATGGGAACGCAATTCATTGCGCCTGCGCTTTCGGACGAGCTAGCCACGCTGGCGCGGCGCGTTCGTGAGAGCATGGTGCAGGTGCAGGCCGGACCGCGTGGCATGGGATCCGGAGTCATCTGGAGCGTTGGCGAGCCAGACGCCTCGGGCGAGGCTGAGGCGCGTATCGTCACGAACGCGCATGTGGTCGCCGCCGCCCGCGCGAAGACGCTGACTATCCGCGTGCATGATGGCCGCGAGCTAGAGGCCACCGTCGCCGCCGTCGATCCAACTCACGACCTGGCGCTGCTCCGCACAAAGGCGTCGGGCCTGCGCGCGGCTGAGCATGGCGATTCGTCAGCGCTACGGGTGGGTGAGTTGGTGCTGGCGGTGGGCAATCCCTGGGGGCATGAAGGCGCGGTCACCGTCGGTGTGGTGGAGTCGCGCGCGCCCGCCGACCCCGATCTGGAGCTTGAGCCTGCCGAGGACGAGAACGTCCCGGAGCAGCCGCCTGAGCGCGACCCACGCCGCGCCTGGGGTGTCTGGCGGCCGCGACGTATTGAACTGATTCAGGCCGATATTCGCCTCTATCCCGGCAACTCTGGCGGTCCACTCGCCGATGCGCGCGGGCGGATCGTCGGCATCAACGCGATGGTGGGCGGCGGCCTGGGATTTGCCATTCCTAGCCGCACGGTGCAACAATTCGTGGCGGAGGCCGATGGGGCTGCGCATCCAGTCTTGCTGGGGGTGCAGGTGCTGACCGTTCCGCTGCCTGAGCCATTGCGCCAGCGCCTCGGCATCCAGCAGGAGACGGCGCCACTGATCGCGGCGGTCGAATCAGGCGGCGCGGGCGAGCGAGCCGGGCTGCTCGTAGGTGATGTCCTGCTGGCGGTGGATGATGCGGCGGTCCGTGCCGCCGAGCACCTTGGGCGCATCCTCAACCGTACGGGCGCGCGTGAACAGCCACGCACGCTATCTGTCATCCGAGGGGGCGAGCGCCTGACGCTCACCGTCACCCCGGCGACGGCTGAGGCGGCGTAAGACGCTGGCGAACGGCGAATGTCTGGTGAGGGTTTTGTGTGGGCGAGGTTGGTGGCAAACCAGCTTCGCGGCATGAATGCCGCGGCTAATCCTGGTCGTTCGGCACCTTATTCTCGAATGGTGAAGGAGACGTCCGCCTCCAGGATTAGCCGTAGGTCTTTAGCCTACGGCTTGCGTCCCTCAGACGCATGACGCCGTGCAGAT
>JAICKD010000095.1 GCA_025928125.1 Ktedonobacterales bacterium | reverse complement strand
GGCGCCACGATCCGGCTCGATGCCTTCGATTACGCCGAGCTTCGCCCTTATCTGCATTTCATCCAGGGTGCGCCCCCTCAGACGATCCAGCAGAAGTCATCCACAGGCAAGCGTGTGCAGGTCATGATTACCCGTGAGATGGCGAGCGCCGAGGGGATCAAAGTGGGGCAGACGATCACGCTACAGACGATCTCCACGGGACTGCCCGCCAATGTGACAGCCACGGTGACCGGCATCTTCGAGCCGATCAATGAGAACGATCCCTTCTGGAACGGCTTCACCTTCAAGGCTGTGCAACCCACAAACGATTTCCAGCCAACCATCTATCCTGTTTTTACGACGACCGACAGCTTCTACTCTGCCCTCTCGGGCGCCCAAACCGATCCGGACGACGACAGCGCATTCGGCACGACGCAATCCTGGATCTATCATACCAACCTGAGCCAAATTACCGCCGCGAATATGGCCGATGTCGCCAACGATGTGGCGACCTTCCGCAGCCGTATCTTCGGGAATCTGGGACACCAATATGGCGTGGATACGTTCGGTGGTCTCGATAAGATCATCGCGAGCGCGCAGCAGCAACTAGAGCTGGTCGCGCTGCCGCTCTACGTGATTGCCGCCCAGATCGTCGGCCTCGCCCTGCTCTTCGTCGCCGCTATGGCCGCTCTCCTCATCGAACAGCAAAGCGAGGAGATCGCCACGCTCAAGAGCCGTGGCGCCAGTGGCGTGCAGATGCTGGGCATCTTCACCACCCAGAGCACTGTGCTGGGGCTGCTCGCCGCCCTCGCTGGCCCCTTTCTCGCGGTGGCGCTCGCCCTGCTCGTGATTCGCTGGTTCCTCCCCGGCGCCACTCTCGCGGGCGCCTCAGCATCCGGCGTATCAGGCTTCACGAGCGCTATCACCAGTACCTACCTCGCGCGCATTGCTCAGCCCGCGATGGTGCTGGTACCCGCAATCATTGGCGCGGCGCTCGGCATCGCGGTCATCACCCTCTACGCCCTGCAGACGGCACGGCTCGATATGCTCGCCCTGCGCCGTGAGGCAGGCCGCCCTACCCACCGACCCTTCTGGAGCCGCACCTACCTCGATGTTGGCCTGGCGCTCCTGTGTGTCGCTGGCTACCTGGAGTTGGGACGTTTCGGCAGCGCGCAGACCCGACTCAGCTTGGGCGCCAGCGCGAACAGTCCGCTCCTATTGCTCGCCCCATCGTTGCTGCTGCTGGCGGGCGGCCTTCTGCTGCTGCGCCTGATTCCGCTGGCTGCCAGAGCGGGAGCGCGCCTCGCCAGTCGCGGACGCGGATTCACCTCGATGCTCACCTTCGCCCAGATCGAGCGCACGCCTGACCGCTATGCGCGCATGACCTTGCTGCTGATCCTGGCGGTGGGCCTGGGGCTGTTCGCCCTCACCTTCGAGGCGTCACTGACGCAGAATATTCAGGACCGCACCGCCTATGCCGCTGGCGCGGACGTTCGCCTGACAGCCAACCGGCATATGAGCGCGAGTCAGACCACATCATATCTGACCTTCCTCAAGACCCTACCAGGCGTGCTGGGAGTGACATCGCTCTATCGCACAAGCGGCAGCACCCCCGTGACGCTGGGGGACCACCCGGTCGAGGTGCTGGGGGTCGATAGCGCGACCTTTGCCGGAATTGCGAATGCGCGTTCATGGCGCGCCGACTATGCCACGCAACCCCTACCCGACCTGATGAGCCAATTGGCGGCGCATCGCGTGCCTACTCAATCAGCGTTCGATACCTCTAAGCATCCTCTCTCGGTGCTCGTCAGCGAGACCCTCGCCCAGCAGTTGAAGCTGCGTGTCGGCGAGCGCTTCCAACTGAGCGCCTCGCTAGCGCTGATCAATCCGCCAACGCTCGTCGTGAGCGCGATTGTGCATGAGTTTCCCACACTCTATCCCACCGCCACTGCGGGTGGCTTCCTGGTGATGGATTTGCGCGACCTCGAATACGCTGCCGCGACGCAGCCAAACGCCAACGCTAACTCGCAGATCAACCCTAATGAGTTCTGGCTGCGAACTACCAGCAATCCGACCGAGCAGCAGGCGCTCCTGCAAGCCCTCAACCACAAGCAATCCGACGTCACATTGGCCTCGGTCGAAAGCTACCAGCAGGATTTGCAGCTGGCGGAGGATAATCCCGTCACCGGGGGCATGAGCGGGCTGCTGGTGATCGGGGCCTTCACCGCCGCGTTCCTGGCCGTGCTAGGAAGCCTGGTACAGGCGATTCTGGCCGCGCGCCAGCGCACGACTCAGTTCGCCATCTTCCGCACGCTCGGCATGGCCAACCGCCAGTTGGCAGGCTTGCTCCTCGGCGAGCAGACCTTCGTCTATCTGTTCGGCCTGGTTGGAGGAACCCTCCTCGGGTTGCTGCTGACGACCGCGACGACGCCGTTCCTGACATATAGCGATCTCGCGATCAATCCCGCCGCAATCGGTATACCGCCATACGTGCCTCAGACCAACTGGTCGGCGCTTGGCCTCTTTTATGGAGCGCTACTGGTGGCATTTGTACTGGCGCTCATCATCGCGTCTCGCTATGCGGCAAGTATCGGTCTGGGCCGGGCGCTCCGGTTGGGCAAAGACTGAGAGGCGCTCGGGAAGGGTGACGCAGGGCTACTCAATCAGCCCGCCGCCAAGCGCCTCGTCGCCCTCCGCGCCGCCATAGAAGACGGCGGCCTGCCCCGGCGTCACCGCGCGAATCGGCTGCTCCAGCGCCACCTCGGCGCGCCCATCGGGCAGCGGCGTGACGAGGCCACGCACTGGCTGGGCCTTGTAGCGCACCTTGACCTCGACACGCGCCGGGCCATCGGGCGGCGTATCGCGCGTCCACGTCGTCTGGTGGACTGTGAAGCACTCGCGTTCGAGCGCGGCGGCTGGCCCGACGATGACGGCGTTGCGCGCGCCATCCAGTTGCAGCACATGCAGCGGTTCGCGCGCGGCGATGCCCAGCCCCTTGCGCTGGCCGACGGTGTAATTCGCCAGGCCACTATGCGCGCCAAGCTGGTGTCCTGAGAGATCGAGGATTGGCCCAGGCTCAGGTGCGGGCGTACCCCTCGCCTCGGCGTAGCGGCGGACGAAGCCGCGATAGTCGTTGGCGGCGACGAAGCAGATCTCCTGGCTTTCCGCCTTCGTCGCCACTGGCAGGCCACGCTCCGCCGCCATCGCGCGCACCTCCGGCTTGGTGTATTCTCCCAGCGGGAAGAGCGCGTGACTCAGCTGGTACTGCGAGAGTACATGCAGCACGTACGACTGATCCTTGGCAGCGTCGCTAGCCCGGCGCAGGCGGCGCAGTCCCGTTCCTGGGTCGTCGTCCACGCGCACGTAATGGCCCGTCGCCAGATAGTCGGCGCCAAGGGCGAGCGCCCGCTCCAGCAGGAGCGTGAAGCGGATCGTGCGGTTGCAGCGCAGACAGGGGTTCGGCGTGCGCCCGGCGCGATACTCGTCGTAGAAGTAGTCCACAATCGTCTCGCGGAACGGCTCCTCGACGTTGACGACGTAGAAGGGGATATCAAGCTGGGCCGCGACGCGACGCGCATCGCTCATCGATTCGATGGAGCAGCAGGCGTTTTCGCGCGCTGGGGCGGCGTCATCGCCCGCGCCATCCGCAGGTGGCTCGGCCCAGAGGCGCAGCATGATGCCGACGACATCATACCCCTGTTCTTTGAGCAGCGCCGCCGCCACCGAGCTATCGACGCCGCCGCTCATACCGACCACCACACGTGTCATGGGTTCGCCCGCTTTCCTGAGTCTCGTTGCTATTGGCCGCTATCGCGCCGCACTCCTCACGTCCGGCGCTGGAAATCGCCACCATCCGAAGCATTATATGATATGTCACGGGCTGAGGCGCGCCAGGCGCGCGGCTCATATGTCTGAGATTCAACACCCGGCAGTCTGCCTGATCGCGCTGAGCAATATCGCTCTCAGCGCTGCATCGAGATGACGTGTTCAATGCTCAGGCGCAGGGTGAAACGATCTGCCGCGCCCCTGCGTGACGCTTGTGAGAGCCATCGTTCCGCGGCCTCAGCGCCAAGATACCGGGTGGCAATCTGGCGATAGAGCGCTATACCGCGTTCTGGGTCCTCATCAATGGTCGCTCGCCCACGCACCGTAACGTACCGTGAACCCTCGGAGACACTCAGCGATGCCCACGGGTTCGAGCGGAGGTTGCGGACCTTATAGGAGGCTGCTGGCGTTGAGACGAGGATGTCATCTCCATCCAGCATATACCAGACAAGCACCTGGGAAGGAATGCCTTGGCGATTCACGGTGGCCAGCGTCCCAAAGTGTACTTCGTCCAAAAAGGCGCGAGCGGCGGTAGCGAGAGATACAGGCATATAGTAGAAGCTCCTTCGCGGCACTCAACGCCGGGAAATAATCCTTCACAAGATGAAGCGGGCTTGATGAGAGCGTAGAGCGCCGTATGCATGTTTTGACACTCCGCCGGGGATAAATCCCCACGGATGCTCGGTTCGTCCCCGCAGGCTACCCCGCGAGTCCCCGAAGGGCCTGCCCGGCCCATTGAATGTTTCTGGCCGCGTTCTCATCGCGGTCGAGCACAAGCCCACAGGTTGTGCAGACATGGGTCCGCACGCTCAACGATTTGGGAACGCGTTCTCCACAGCCTGAGCAATCCTGCGACGTATAGGCGGGTGGCACGGCTACGACTCGACGCCCGGCCCATGCTGCCTTGACTTCGAGGATGATACGGAACTGGCCCCAACTGGCATCTGAGATGCTCTTGGCCAGAAGGCGGTTTCGTACCATGTTGGCAACCCGCAAGTCTTCCAGATAGATGGTGTCGTAAGTTCTGAGCAGGCTCAACGCGGTCTTGTGCTGGAAGTCGGCGCGCTGGCGTTTCACGTGCTGATGCGCCTTGCCGAGCCAACGCACCGCTTTCCCGCGCCGCTTGCTCCCTTTTTTGCGTTTGGAGACACGACGCTGCGCCTTCGCCAACTGCTTCTCACCGCGCCGATACAAGCGGGGGTTCTCCACCACCTGCCCATCCGCCGTGATGAGAAACACCTTCAGCCCGATATCAATGCCCGTCTCTTTGCCCGTGGGTGGCAAGGGCTGCGCTGGAACCTCGGCGCACGAGAAACAGACATGCCAGCCATCGGCTTCTCGCGAGAGGGTAACCGTCTTCGGCGTGCCTTCCCAAGGGCCTTCGGGGCGACTCCAACGCACCGCGACCCGCCCAATTTTGGAGAGCACGAGAAAACCGTTATCGAGCCGCGCGCCATTGCCATACTCCTTGTAGGTGAAGGAGTGGTAGCGGTTGCGGCCTTGGAAGCGCGGAAACCCGGGTATCTGGCCTACGCTGCTGCGGGTGCTGCGCCGGAAGAAATCCTGATAGGTCTTGTCCAGCCGCGCCAGCACGTCTTGAAGGATATGGCTATGGATGGTGGCATACTCCGGGAACGCGGCGCGAATGTCCTTCAGTTCGGCTTCTTGCTCGAACCGCGAGACAGAGACGTGGCAGCGTTCCCAGGCAGTGATGCGCTGCTCCAGCGCCGTGTTGTAGAGAGCGCGACACAGCCCCAGCACACGCGCAAGGTCCCGCTCCTGTTCAGGCGTGGGGTTGAGCTTGTACTTGTAGGTCTTACGCAGGCTCTCAGACGGCTCAGGCACGCCTATTTCCCTTGATACTTTGCGATGTACTCACGGAGTGCGCGCACGATCTCGCCATTCAGCGAGCGATCATGCTGTTTGGCGAGTTGGCGTAGTACCGCGATCACGTCCGCCGGGAACCGGATAGTGATGCGCGTTTCCTTCTCTTGGTTATCCATATCACCAATATAGCACAGATTTAGTGACACAGCAAGTGGAGAGAGAGTTGGGCTGAAGCCCCAATAAGGTCTAACCACCTGGGTTGAATCCCAGTGGCTTGCGGCGGGCTAAAGTTCCATACCGTCAACGTGTGGCGACCTCCAGCGGAGGTACGGCATTTGCGAGAGGGAAAACTGGCGGCGCTATCCTGAGTAACCGCTCGCGGTATGCTAATGTATCAATGATGGCTGGAGAGGACCGGAGCGCGTCAGTGCCGACGACATCCGAGTCCACGATAAAGCGAGTGAGGTGCGATGATGCAGCCTGCGGGACTTCGTGTTGAGGCGGCCCAGAATGCGGCGCGGCCGCGCTATCGGCCCATTGGTGACTACGGCGTCATCGGCGATTGCCGTACCGCCGCGCTGATCGGGCCGGATGGCTCGATTGACTGGTGCTGCATGCCCCACTTCGATAGTCCCGCCATCTTTCTGCGGCTGCTCGACGCCGACAAGGGCGGCTATTTTCAGGTCGCTCCCACAGCGGGATTCGCCACACAGATGGCCTATCTGCCCGCCACGAACATGCTGCAGACCGTTTTCGACACCGGAACAGGACAGCTTCGTCTGATCGATTGCATGCCGATTCGCTCGCGCCGACCAAGCCCCGGAAATGTCGCATCGCAGGTGAACGAGCGGCTGCTGCATCACGATATGCACCGGCTCCATGCGGGCCTCGAACGTGAGATTGGCAACGATGTCGCCGCGGCTCACCGTATCCTGCGCATCGCCACCTGCCTCGAAGGCACGGTGGATGTCGCCATCACGCTGAAGGCGACCTTCGACTATGCCCGCTTATCGCCGCAGGTGGAGCTACTCTCGCTGACTGGCGGGATGGTCGGAGCGATCCTCTCGGCGAACGGGCGCTATCTGGCGCTGATCGTGCGCCCACTACCGCCCGCTGCCTCAGACGCGGCAAGTCCGCTCCATAGTGAAGGTGACGTCCTTCGTTCATCGCTCACGCTCAAAGCGGGCGAGCGTGTCGCCATCAGCCTGAATTACGCTCGCACGCTGGGCGAGGCGCGCGCGCTGGCGCACCGACTGACCACGCATGATGTGGACGCCGATATACGCGAGACAATGCAGTACTGGCATACGTGGGCGGCCACCACCCGCTATGACGGCCCCTATCAGGAGCAGGTGCTCCGTTCGGCGCTGGCGCTGAAGCTCTGCACCTTCGAGCCGACCGGCGCCATCGTCGCTGCCCCCACTACCTCGCTGCCGGAGGGCATTGGCGGCGTGCGCAACTGGGACTATCGCTACACCTGGCTGCGTGATTCCTCCTTCACGCTGGATGCGCTCGGCCAGCTCGGCTACTACGGCGAGGCGCGCGACTACTTTCACTTCCTGCATGACCTCGACATCAAGCGTATCGATAACCTGCGCATCCTCTATAGCATTCGCGGCGAATATGGCGCCCACCTCGCCGAGGAGGAATTGACGCATCTGGAAGGCTATCAAGGCTCCCGACCCGTGCGCATCGGCAATGGCGCGGCGACACAGCGACAGATGGATGTCTATGGCGAGGTGCTTGCCGCAGCCTTTAGCTATCTGCGGCAGGCGGGCTATCGCCATGGCCACCGCGTCCACGAACGGACTCGCGACCTGCGCACGATGTCGGAACTGATTGCGGACTACGTCGCCAACCACTGGCACGAGATGGACCGAGGCATCTGGGAGGTGCGTGGCGAGCCACGGGCCTTTGTCTATTCGCGGGCAATGTGCTGGGTCGCGCTGGACCGCGCCTGCAGGATGGCCGACCGACACGGTCATTCGCACCACGCGCCACGCTGGGGCGAGCAGGGTGCGGCTATCCGGGACGAGATCGAGCGGAATGGATATAACAATGAGATGCACTCGTACACCCAGGCCTATGGCGACCGTGTGCTCGATTCCGCCAACCTGCGTCTGGCGCTCTCTGGCTTCCGAGAGGCAGGAGAGCCACAAATGCGCGACACCATCCTGACGACCGCCCAGCGGCTCTCCGGCGATGGCGGCCTGCTCTACCGCTACCGCCCCTATGACGACGCGGAGCAGACGCAGGGCGAGAAACCGCACGATCTCTCCTCAATTGACGGCCTGCCCGGAGGCGAGGGCGCATTTCTGGCATGTACCTGGTGGCTCGTCAGCGACCTCTGCCGTCTGGGTGAGCTCGAGGAGGCCCAGCGCCGTATGGAGCATATGTTGAGCTTCGCCAGCCCGCTCGGACTCTATTCTGAAGAGGTGGACCCGGCGACGGGGGCGCTGCTAGGCAACTATCCCCAGGCATTCACCCACATCGGCCTGATCAATAGCGCCGTTACCCTCCAGCGCGCCCAGGAGGGCCGCAGTATCGACGACGAGGATGTTCAGCCCACCACATAACGGCTGGCTGGCGGTTAAAACCGCGCCTGAACGGCCTCGCTATGCTCCGCCACAAAGTCCGCCTGCGCGGACTGCCCAGACCTCGGCCTAGCGGTCACCCGCAAAGGGTAATACCGCTTGTGGTGAGGTTGTTGGTCCAGACCCTCTCTCCCACCTCCTCCCCAACGCGGGGAGGGGAGCCAGAATGCCAGCACGCCAGCGGCGGTGTCTGGTCCCCCTCTCCCTGCAAGGGG
>JAICKD010000668.1 GCA_025928125.1 Ktedonobacterales bacterium | reverse complement strand
TACGGCTCAGGTTCTCGCTAATCGGCGCTTCCCGATCGATCACATGGGCGGCGTCACGCCCGACCGCCAGTTTTTCCATGTAGTAGACACCGGGAGGCGCCTGGAACATTGTGCCGCGCTTCGCCGTCGCCACCACCGCAATCGCACCGGGCAGCCCCAGCGCGGTCAGGCGCGTGCCGTCTACCGGGTCAACCGCGACATCCACTTCCGGCGGCAGGCCGTTGCCGACCTCCTCGCCGACGTAGAGCATCGGCGCTTCGTCTTTCTCGCCCTCGCCTATCACCACGACGCCATGCATATCCACGCCCTCGATGGCGCTACGCATGGCGTCTACCGCTGCCTGATCGACCGCTTCCTTGTCGCCACGGCCCAGAAACGCCGAAGCCGCAAACGCCGCCGCCTCGGTAACACGCACCAGCTCCAGGCCAAGGTTGCGCTCGCGTGTTCCCGCACGCTGGAATCTGTCACTCGTCACGCTGTGTCCTCCCATGTGGTTCTCTATCGCCATCGCCACCGACGCGCACCATCGAGCGCCGGACTATGCGATCACGCTGGAATGTTCCATAGTTCCGTACTAGCTCTGGACTTAGACAATAGGCCGGTGTGGATGGACGCGGCAGTGCTCCGCACGCAGAATCGCGCGCAACTGCTCGATAGACTCGGCCAGACGATCCTGTTGGTTGACGATGAGGTAGTCGTACTTCTCGAGCTCCGCCATCTCACGTTCGGCGTTCAACATCCGCAGTGTGCGCTGCTCGGGGGTATCGGTGCCGCGCACGTTCAGCCGCTCCACCAGCTCGTCCAGCGAGCGTGGCGCCAGGAAGACGAAGATGGCGCCCTGGGTGCGCGCCCGAATCGTCCGCGCTCCTTGCGTATCAATCGTCAGCAGCACATCGATGCCCTGCGCCAGCTTCTCACGCACGGGCGTCGCCGGGACACCATACCAGTTGCCATGGACCTCCGCATGTTCCAGTAGCTCACCCTGCTCCAGCATCCGCTGAAACTCGTGCTGGGAACGGAAGTGATAGTCCACGCCATCAACCTCACCGGGTCGCGGTCGGCGCGTGGTCGCGGTGACGACGATATGGCCGCTCCACCCCTGCCGCACCAGTTCATTGGTGACGGTGGTCTTGCCCACACCTGACGGGCCGGAAAAGACAACCAGCAAGGGCGTCAGCGCGCCCGGAGGCGTCGCCAGCGCTCCATCCGATCCGATCCGGCGCGTACCAGGCGACGAGAGATTTGGCCCGCTATCTCGATCTGACATATTTTTGCGCTCCACCGCCAGTTCGGTGCGTGCTATACTGAGTCGCCGCCAAGACGCTCTCCGCCGCGCCCGCTTCGTGGGGTTCGGAACGCGGGGCAGAAAGATGGCGACGATACACTGTCTTACTAGAGAGATGATACCATGCCTGCGGTGGATGCGTTGACCCTGGCGGCGCTGGCTGGTGAGTTGCAGACGGAGCTACATGGCGCGCGTATCGACGATGTCATTCAGCCGACGCCTCATGCCGTCGCGCTCCAGTGCTATGGCAGCGGGCGCAATCGCTGGCTCCTCGCCACGGCCCACCCGCAGCTTGCGCGCCTGCACCTGATCGACCAGAAGCCGCGCAAACTCGTCACCGAGCCGCCTGCCTTCGTTATGCTGCTGCGCAAACATTTGGAGGGCGCGCGCATCGTCACCGTTCGCCAGCCGCGTTGGGAGCGCATCGTCGAGATTGGCTTTGGTCGCGGCCCCTCGGCAGCGGAGGGCGTCGCAACCGTCTGGCTGGTCGCTGAAATCATGGGGCGGCTCAGCAACCTGATTCTGCGCGACGACGATGGTGTCATTCTCGGCGCGCTCCACCCGGTCAGCGCGGAAGTCAATCTGTATCGCGCCATCGTTCCGCATGCGCCCTATCGCTATCCCCCACCACAGACACGTACCATCCGGGACGAGACCCTGCCACGCCTGCGCGGCGAGTCCGTGTCCGCAAGCGATTTGTCCAGCGCGGCGAGGGCAGTGCTGGCGGAGGCGCAGGCCGAACATCCCGCAGAAGCCACAGCATCCGAACCCAGAGCCGCACGGCGTAAAAACCGGCGTGGCAGGCGCGAGTCGCCGACTGTCGCCAGTCTGCTGGCAACGCAGGTCGAGGGATTCAGCCGCGAACTGGGGCGCGAGATCGCCGCGCGAGCGCTGGCTTCGCCCGATGAGCCACTAGCTACCGACCTGCCCTGGGAGCGAATCGCTACCGAGGCGCGTGCGCTGGCCGAGCTACCCGAGACAGCCGCCTGGGAGCCAACGCTCGTCTACGGCGATGCATCCAGCGAGGCACCGACGGCCTTCGCGGTCTACCTGCCGCGTCAGTTTGGCGACGCTTCGTTGCACGCGTGCGCCAGCGCCAACGAGATGCTGGCCACGTTCTACCATGACGCCGAGTGGCGGGTCGCGGTGGAGAGCGCCAAGCGCGACCTGCGCCACCTGTTGCAGACGATCCACGACCGCTGCGCCCGGAAAGACGTGGCGCTCAGTGGCGAGCTGGCGGCGATTGATGTGGCGCAGACGCTCCGTGAGGAGGCCGATCTGCTGCTTGCGTTCCAGGCGGAAATAGCTCGAGGCCAGACGACTGTGGCGCTGGAGAATCCTTTCGGCGAGGGGACCAGCC
>JAICKD010000601.1 GCA_025928125.1 Ktedonobacterales bacterium | reverse complement strand
GCGAGGGGTTGACAGGATTACTGCGCGGCGGTCTGGCCATGATGCCGCCTGAGAGCGTCATGACAGTACTCGCCACAGTTCGCGAGGATCTCCTTGCGTTCGAGGTGACACTCGACCAGGTACGACTCAACGGCACTGATCGCCGCCACCTGTTCGACCGCTTCTACCAGCCCCGTCCGCTCGGCGCGGATCGCTCGGCGCATCTCGGCCTCGGGCTGGTCATCGCGCAGATCACCGCCCAATGGCACGCAGGCAATGTGCGTCTCGACTCGGTGGCAGATGGCAGCATCATCCTCTATTACGAAATCCCGCTCAACTGTTCGTGACCATCTGGCCGCCGGACCAGCGCGCCAAGAAAATCGCCCGCGATGACGCATCATCCCACGGCGACAGGTCATATCCTCCAAAGACGTCATCCACTGAGAAACCGGCGAACTGAAGGGCCACGTCAACCTCGCCCTTGCTCAACAGTGCGAGAGACATGTTGCTGATGGTCCGGCGCACCTCGCCGCCCTGTTCGTGGATGTCGTACACGTGGGTCACCGGGAGAATGCCCGGTGTCGTGGGCGACGCGGCGGAGATGAGATGGGAGAGCAGAACCGCGTTATTCTCTGGCAGTGGCCAGGCGCCTTGCCACCAAAGTTGGCCCGCGGTCTCAGCAAGCCGTCTCATACCCAGAAGATCCAGATCAAGCAAGAGCAGGGCGCCAGGGCGCAGGTGCGCTCCCAGTACAGTCAGCGCGCGATGTCGCGCCTGACTGGAGAGCAGATGCGCGAACGTGTTCATTCCGAAGAGGCTCAAGTCAAACTGATCCTCTTCGCCGAGGGGTAAATGTTCGGCATCCCCCGCCAACACGCGTACGCGGCGCGAAACGCGCTCGGGAAGCGCGGCCAACCGACGAGCGCAACGCATGCGCATTGCCTCAGATGGCTCGATGCCAGTCACCGTATAGCCAGCCGCAGCTAGACGCGCCAGAACCCGCCCAGTGCCACTCCCAATCTCCAGAATAGCCGGGGCGCGCAGGTCTGCCTGGACGATGAGTTCCTGGTAGCACTCGATATCTTCGGTAACGCGATCGTGCTCGACATCGTACCAGGCGGCAATCGCCGTATAGGGATCCTGCCGCGAGTCACGGGCCATGGCTGCCTCCTCTACTACATCAAGGTATCGTTTATTCTGCTTCAACGCCGGAATGCAAGGCGCTTGGTGGGGCAGTTTATGACTTTTGACACTGGTTCTGTGGCGCCAACTACCTCTATTATGTTACAGTTGCCCACCCTTCGAGAAGGAGGTAGGCGACGGCGCGCACATCACGATGTAACTGTCGGGTGTCTGTGCCGTACTTCCCATGTGAGCTTCGCAGCGTGGCGCTCACTTTCGCTTGCCTTTGCAGCGGCGCACTGGCAGACTGCCCCGCACAATATAACGTTTTGAAAGAGGAGAGACAGAGCCTGTGGAAACGACCGAAAACCAGATCGCGGCACAGAGTCCAGCCGGGGTCGCCGCGCTCGAAGCCATTGACGTGCGCAAGTCACTTCCCCTGGGGCGTGAACGTATCGACATTCTCAACGGTGTCAATCTTCGCATCAACCATGGCGAGTTCGTCGCCATCGTCGGCCCATCCGGCTCCGGTAAATCCACGCTGCTGGGCATCATCGCTGGCCTTGACAGCCCAACCAGCGGCCGAGTCCTGCTGGATGGCATCGACATCACCCGTATGGGAGAATCGCAACTGGCTAGCGTGCGTAATAACAAGATCGGCATGGTCTATCAGGCATTCAACCTGATTCCCACGCTCACCGCCCAGGAAAACGTCGAGATTCCGCTCTACGTCGGCAAGCATCCCGGCAAACCGTCCGACCGCGCGCAGGAATTGCTGCGGATGGTCGGGTTGGGCCACCGATTGCGGAACCGACCAACACAACTCTCCGGCGGCGAGCAGCAGCGTGTGGCCGTGGCACGGGCGCTGGCGACTCAGCCAGCCATCGTCATCATGGACGAGCCAACCGGCAACCTCGATCAGAGAAACAGTGAGAACGTCCTCCAAATGATACGAGACTTGCGCGCGGCGACAGGCACTACCTTCATTATCGCCACACATGACCCGAACGTAGCCGCTGCGGCCGACCGCTCCATCCGTATTATCGATGGGCTGGTCGCGCCCGAGGAACCTCGGCCAGAAGAACCACAGACGCTGGCCTGATACTGACGAGCATGCAGATCCGTGCGGTCGCTTCGCGCCGTGCGATTGATAGAGGAGTCTCTCGGCATGAAAGCCGGATTTTACTGGAGATATGCGACCCGGTCGCTCCTGCGCGGCGGACAGCGCACACTGCTGGCGATCTTTTGCGTCGCCGTTGGAGTCATGGCGATTGTCGCGCTGCAGCTTGTCGGCAATATGGTGAATAACGGCCTGACGGCCAATGTTCGCGAGGGGAACGGTGGCGACATCTCGGTGCGCAGCGATGTCGTGCCGATTAGCGCGCAGCAACTCAAATCGTTCGATACGCTCCTCTCTGACGGTACCATCACCGACTTCACCGCCGTTGCCTCGCAAATGGTGCAGGGCAATGACAAAGATGGCACAACCGACTACTTCACCTTGCGCGCCGTTGATCCTCAGAAGTTCCCGCTGGCAGGCGCTCCCGCATTCAAGGACCCCAGTGACGGCTCATTCTCGTCCCTGCTCACGGGGGATAGCGCCGTTGTGACGCAGAAGTGGCTCGACCAGACGGGATATCACAAGGGCGACAGCGTCTCGATGCGTACGACCGACGGGCGTTCGCTCCGTGTAACGATCGATGGCGTGCTGTTCGACGCGGGAGCCTTCCAGCGCCCACAGATTCTCGTTTCCCTGGATACGTTCTCCGCGGCGCCGAGCAGCTCCGGGTTGCCGGTCAGCTACAGCGTCGTCTACGTGATGG
>JAICKD010000090.1 GCA_025928125.1 Ktedonobacterales bacterium | reverse complement strand
GCGAGGTGACGCGCGTCTGGCAGAACGGCAGCGTCGTCCGCTCGTGGCTGCTCGACCTGGCCGCGCTGGCATTCGCCGACGACCCGCAGCTTGCCAATATCAAGGGCTACGTGCAGGATTCGGGCGAGGGACGCTGGACGGTGCAGGCGGCCATCGATGAGGACGTTCCCGCGCCAGTCATCACGCTCTCGCTGCTCCAGCGCTTCGTCTCGCGGCAGGAGGACTCGTTCTCGGCAAAGGTCATCGCGGCGCTACGCAACCAGTTCGGCGGCCACGCGGTCAAGTTCGAGTCTGGCGAGTTGGGCGGCCAGCGGCAGGAGCCTGACGGCCAGTAGGGAATTCTGCTCATCGCGCTCCGGGGGGCCGGATCGCCGCCCCTCGGAGTAGGATGCGTTGAGGCTTGAGGCGTGCGCGTGGTCTGTCGAGAGCAAAGAAAGCGATCCATGTATGAATGAGACATCGACCTCCTCGAATCCATTACGCGCGGGCATGCGCAGCGCCCGCACCGTCCAGCCCTGCGTGCTCGTCATCTTCGGCGCCACTGGCGACCTGACCCACCGCAAGCTGCTCCCGGCGCTCTACAACCTTGCCATCGAGCAGCCGCTGCCGCCGCAGTTCAGCGTCGTGGGCGTGGCGCGTCGCCCTTTCAGCGATGACGAGTTTCGCCAGCAGGCAATGGATTCGATCAACCAGTTCTCGCGGCGCACGCCCGTCAATCCCAACGTCTGGGATACGTTCTCCAAAGGTCTCTTTTACTGCCAGTCACAGTTCGACGATCCCGAAGGCTATCAGAAACTGAGCGAGATGCTGGACCGGCTGGACCGCGAACGCGGCACCGAGGGCAACCGTCTCTTCTACCTGGCGACGCCGCCAAACTTTTATCCCATCATCGGCGACCTGCTGCACAAAACAGGCGTTGCGAAACGCGGCAGGGACCAGGGATCTAATTTCTCGCGCATCATCGTCGAGAAACCATTTGGCCATGACTACGACTCCGCGCAGAAGCTGAATGCTGAGCTTAACAAAGGTTTTTCCGAATCGCAGATTTACCGCATCGATCACTATCTCGGCAAAGAGACTGTCCAGAATATCATGGTGCTACGCTTCGGCAATGGCTTCTTCGAGCCGGTCTGGAATCGGCGCTACATCGACAACGTCCAGATCACCGTGGCGGAGACGCTCGGCGTGGGCGGGCGCGGCGACTACTACGAAGAGGCGGGCGCCATCCGCGATATGATTCAGAACCACATGATGCAGCTTATGACGCTGACGGCGATGGAGCCGCCCGTCACCTTTGGCGCGGACTCGGTGCGCGACGAGAAAGAGAAGGTGCTGCGCGCCATTCCGCCGCTGCACGACGCCGAAATCACGGTGGATACGGTGCGCGGGCAGTATGGCTCAGGCTATGTGGGCGGCGAGAAGGTGGTCGCCTACCGTCAGGAGAAAGACGTTGACCCCAACTCACATACCGAGACGTATGTGGCGCTCAAGCTCAACATCGAGAACTGGCGCTGGGCCGGAGTTCCATTCTATCTGCGGCACGGCAAGCGACTGACCAAGCGGCTCACCGAGATCGCCATTCAGTTCAAGCGACCGCCCTACCTGCTGTTTTCAGGGACCGGGGCGGAGGAGATTCAGGCAAACGTGCTTTCGCTGCGCATACAGCCCAATGAGGGGATATCGTTGCGCTTTACGGCAAAGGTGCCGGGTCAGGAAATGCATCTGCGTGCCGTCAACATGGACTTCCTCTATGGCAGCTCGTTCGGTGTTGAGCCGCCCGAAGCCTATGAGCGCCTGTTGCTGGACTGCATGCTCGGCGATCCAACCCTCTTTACCCGGATCGATGAGACGCTGCTCGCCTGGAAACTGGTGGATACCATCATCGCGGGCTGGAGCAAAGAGCGCACGTCGCTCACGCAATACGAGCCGGGGACATGGGGGCCGAAAGAGGCTGACCACCTCATCGAGCGCGATGGTAGAACCTGGAGACGTTTATGAGTGAGATCAACGACCTCCTCGCGGGGAGGCGCAAAGTCGAGGTTGATCAAATCGAGAGCGCGCTGGATGGTATCTGGCGCGAGACCAATGTCAACACGCTATCCGGCGGCGGCGTACCCGTTTCGCGCAATGCCGTGATGACGCTGGTCGCCTACACGCAAAACGAAAACGAGGCGGCGCGCGCGCTCAAGACCATTGACTCGATGAGCGCGACCCATCCGTCGCGGTGCATCCTTGTCACGACGCTCAATGCCCGCGAAGGCGCGCCCATCGAAGCCTATGTGGGCGGCTATCTGCGCACCCAGGGCGGCGCCAGCAGCTATGGCGAGCAGATCGTGCTGGAGGCGCGCGATGGCGCGGCGCGGCATATGCCTGGCGCGGTCCTGCCGCTTATCCTGTCTGGTCTGCCGTCGTTCCTCTGGTGGAACGGCGAGCCGCCCTGGCGCACCGAGCAGTTCGAGGCCATGGTGGATGGCTGCGACCGCATCATCGTCGATACCTCCGAGATGACTCACGGCGAAGACGGGCTGGTCGCGCTGGATGAGATCGACCGCCGCAAGCTCTCGAACTGCGCTTTCAGCGACTTCAACTGGACACGCCAGCAACCCTGGCGCGAGCTGGTGGCGGGCTTCTTCGATGCCGACGTGCTCCGTTCCTACCTCGATGGCATTGATCGCCTGACGGTCGAATATGCCGCTGCTGGCGAGAATACGCAACCGAATCCCGCGGCGGCCTACCTCTTCGTGGGCTGGCTGGCCTCGCGGCTCAACTGGCGCACGCAGCACGGCGCCCACGGCTCTGGCATGGACGTGGAGCGGCAGCACACGCTCTACAGCGCCGATGGGCAACCAATCGTCGTCGAGGTGACCGCGCGCTATGGGGTGCCGATCAAGAGCTGGCATGACATCGTGCCGGAGGAAGCCAGTATCGACGCCAGCGCCTCGGGCGTGCGGCCAGGCGCGGGGCCAGCATGTGTCGGCCCTGGCGCGCTGATGAGCATTCACCTGCATGCGCGCGCGGGCGGCAGGGCAGGCACCTTCGCTGTGGCGCGCGAGCGCGATATGCGTCACGCCTCGACACTGTGCCATGTGCCAGAACAGGTGTTGCCATCACAGACCGTCCACCTGCCATCACTTGGGGAGTCAGCGTTGCTGATGGAACAGTTGCAGCAGTTATCCCACAACCCGATCTACGAGAGCGCGCTCACCGCAGCGGCGCATCTCAGTGGCCTGACGCCAGGGAGGGTGCGGTCGTGAGCGCAACGGATGGTTCGACAGGCGGCTCAAACAACGGCAATAATGCCCGCGTCTATGTCAGCGTCTACGACAATCTAGACGCCGTGGCCCACGCGGCGGCCGATCTGCTGGTGCGGTTGCAGGCAGACGACCGGCCACAGGAGCATTTCAACATCGCGCTCTCCGGCGGCTCGACACCGCGCGCCCTCCACCGCCAACTGGTGGCGCCGCCCTATCGCGAACAGGTTGACTGGGAGAGCATGCAGTATTTCTGGGGCGACGAGCGCTTCGTTCCGCCCGACGACCCCGAGAGCAACTACCGCATGGCGCGCGAGACGCTGCTGACCGCGGCTCCCGTTACCTCCGATCAAGTGCATCGCGTGCCGACCGAACGCGGCGACCCGGCGATGGTCGCGGAACTCTATGAGGCCGACATCCGGCGCGAGATGAATATTCTGCCCGGCCAGTTCCCGCGCTTCGATCTGATTCTGCTCGGCATGGGGCCAGATGGCCACTGCGCGTCGCTCTTCCCGCACACCGAGGCGCTGCACGTGCGCGACCGGCTGGTCACGGCGAACTCCGTGCCGAAGCTCAACGCCAACCGCATCACCTTCACTGTGCCAGTCATCAACAACGCCGCCGCCGTGGTCTTTCTCGTCGCGGGGGCAGACAAAGCCGACGCGCTCGCCGCTGTCCTCGAAGGCCCGCACGACCCTGAGACCTACCCATCGCAGTTGATCGCGCCCGAACATGGCGCGCTGCACTGGCTGGTCGACCGCGCGGCGGCCGCCAAACTGCGGCAGGCCCACTAGTTTTGTCATTCGCAGAGGAGCAATACATGGCGCTCGTGGTCCCCTCGATTCTCTCCGCTGACTTTACACGCCTGGGCGAGCAGGTCGCCGAGGCGCAGTCTGGCGGAGCGGACCGGCTGCAGATTGACGTAATGGATGGCCGCTTCGTCCCCAACATCACCGTTGGCCCGTTGGTGGTGGAGGCTGTCCGTCGCGCCACCACGCTGCCGCTGGAAGCCCACCTGATGATCGTCGAGCCTGAGCGCTACGTGGCCGACTTCGCAAAAGCGGGCGCCGATATCATCATCGTCCACCAGGAGGCGTCGCCGCACCTGCACCGCACCGTCGAGGAGATCAAGCGGCTGGGCAGGCGCGCTGGCGTGGCGATCAATCCGGCGACACCGCTGGCGAGTCTGCAAGAGATTCTCAACGACATTGACCTCGTGCTGTGCATGACCGTTGACCCCGGCTTTGGCGGCCAGCAGTTTATCAGTGGCGTTCTGCCAAAGATTTCACGGCTGCGGGCGATGATTGAACAGCACGGGGCGCACTGCGACCTGGAGGTAGATGGCGGCATCCACGCGGAGACAGCGCCGCTGGTGGTGAAGGCAGGCGCAAACGTGCTGGTGGCAGGCTCGGCGGTCTACGGCGACAAGGACGGCGTCGCGGCGGGCATCAGCCGACTGCGCCAGGCTATCGGCACACCCTCCGAGTAGGCATACCATATATACTAGCAGCTTGTGTATGAGCGGCCCTTTTGGGTACCTCGTGGCCGCTTGAATTGCCCCCTGCGCTGGCCAGGATGTACAATGCCTCAGCAAGTCATATGCCCGCGCGAGTTGCGTGTCGTGGAGATTCCTGGCTCACTTTTTGCACGTGAGCCAGGGAGCGCGGGTGGTGTACGCGCTCGCGCTATGACTGCTACGGAGACCAGGACGGGGGACGCCGCATGCCAAAAAAGATCCTAATCGCTGACGACGAGTTACCTGTAGCAGAGATGATAAAGCAGGCGCTGGATGCCGAAGGGTACGAGACGTATAAGGCGACCCAGAGTCTCCGCTTTTACGATGCCGTGCGCGAACATCACCCTGATCTGATCTTGCTCGATCTGATGATGCCGTATCTAGAGGGCGATGATGAGCTAACCCTGCTCAACATGAACCCGGAGACACGCGGCATCCCGGTCGTCATCGTGACGGCGAAGGCGGACGCGCGACAAGACCTGCCGCGCTACCGCCAGATGGGTGTCGCGGATATCGTCATCAAGCCGTTTCAACTCGACCGCCTGTTGCAGACCATCAAAGGCGTCATCGGGCCGCCTGATCCCATCCAAACAACGTTGAATTGACGGAAGCCAGTAACCCACCATCGGAGGAGCCCCGTGACCGAGACAGCTGAGACGACCGCGCCTACAATCCCTGTGCAGCGGCGGGTAGCGCTGGATGCGATGGGCGGCGACCACGCCCCAGCCGAGGTGGTGGCAGGAGCAATTCAGGCGGCGCGCGAATATGGCGTCGGGGTGTTGCTCGTCGGCCCACAAGACGCCATCCGCGCCGAGTTGGCAAAGCAGGATACCACGGGGCTTGATCTCGAAATCGTCCACACCGATGAAGTCATCGGCATGGATGAGCATCCCGCCGAGGCGGTGCGCAACAAGAAGCGCAACTCGATCACGCTCTCGCACCAACTCGTGCGCGACGGGAAGGCGCTGGGCGCGATCTCCGCGGGGAATAGCGGCGCGGTGATGGCCGCCGCAATCTTCACCTTCCGCCGACTGCGCGGCATCGACCGCCCCGCGTTTGGCGCGGTGGTGCCAGCGGCTGGCGGCAGCCAGACGCTCGTGCTGGATATCGGCGCGAACACCGACTGCAAGCCGCCATATCTCTTGCAATTCGCGCTGATGGGCGCGGTCTACATGAAGAGCGTACTGGGACTGGGCAATCCGCGGGTTGGCCTGCTGGCGAATGGCGAAGAAGAGACCAAGGGCGACCACCTGACGCAGGAGGCGCACCAGCTTATCAAGGCGGCGGCGCCTACGGCGGGTATCAACTTCATCGGCAACGTCGAGGGGCGCGATATCAACGCCGGTACGGTGGATGTGGTGGTCTGCGATGGCTTTGTGGGCAATGTCGTCCTCAAGCTCAGTGAGGGCCTCGCCAAGATGCTGCTGGGCGTCATCCGCGCCGAGTTGACGGCGAACGTCGTCTCCAAGGCGGGCGCGCTGCTCGCGAAACCAGCCTTCGACCGCGTGCGCAAGACGATTGACTATGAGGAATATGGCGGCGTACCGGTGCTGGGCGTTAATGGCGTCTCGGTCATCTGTCATGGCAGCTCGCACGCCAAGGCGATCAAGAACGCCATCCGGGTGGCGCTACAGACGGCGGACGCGCACCTGCCCGAACGTATCAGCGAGGGCATCGGCCAGCTTCAGGCGCAGTTCCCAAGTGAAGGCGCCGAGACGCCAGAGACCGCCTCATCGTAACCCCTTACCGCTCACCGTGAGCCTGTCTGGAGCCTGACTGTGGATGTCATGCGTCTGACCGTGATCGATTCCGCCGGAACCGCCAGTTTCATTGCCCATTCGTCTGCGGCGCTCGCCCTGACCGCCGCCTGCGCCGAAAACCCAACAACGCTGGATGACCTGCTCACCGCCTCCCAGCGCTACGACCGCGGGCTGCGCGCGATGGTGATGCGCGGGCTAAGCATCTTCGACGAGTACAATCTCCCCGACCAGCTGGACGCCATCCATCGCCAGATCGCGGAACTGCCGCCACGCGACGTGCCGCCGTTCCGTGTTTTCGACGCGATCACGCTCGAGGCCAGTCTGCGTCCGGTGCGCGCGGGCGTCGTCCTCTTCAACCTCCCCGCGCACCGCATCGTGGAGATTGAGAACACGTATGAGCCGCTGAGCCGCACGGGCGAGATCAACTTCCACAACGGCAAGTTCCTCAGCATCCGCCTGCTCCCCTACGAGCTTCCCCTCACCTGGACCATCGTCCCATAAGCGGCAACATGTTATAGGCAGCGCCACAACATGATTCTAAAGCCATTGAAATGACGACAAAATTGTTTGCCAGTGAGGCCGAAGCTCACAGCTAGGATGAAAAGTGATAACCCATAGCTTGTAGCTACTGGGGTGACTGGATGTGACGTCAGTCAGCTTCCGAGTAAAGAATACGCGAGCGCCGTCGGTGCCACTCTTAGTTTTCCAGGTAATAGTAGAGGCATGAAATGAAGATGCCCCAGATCCGACGACCATCGTGCCACGCTCCCCCTCATTGAACTGGTATCGATCCACTGAGGAGTAGCCTGAGCGCACCCATCCATCAAACACTTCTTTGCCATACGATGTCATACTTCTGGAGCCGTTAACTACTGCTTGAGCTGGAGAGATGCCTCTACTACCTAGCAGTTGCAAATCTTCACACTGCACGGTCAAATCAGACGCTCCAGATGGAGCCATGAAGATCAGTTGAGCTTCATCATTCATGTCATAGAAATAATCAAAGCCTGGAAAAGAGATAGCAATGGGGAAGCGCGGATCAAGTGAGGTAAAGCGCCTGAATCCAGTGTTGTTAGGGTCGTCGTCCACGCGTTCGTATCGGCTCATACTACTCCCCCTATCAAGATACGTCGTAAGAACGAATGGCAGCCACAAGTACATAAAGCTAGTGGCAATTGTAATTCAGAATGATCTGACAGTCAATTCAAAAGCCTCGGTGTATGATGATTAACATCGTAAGGTGACAAGAAAATCCCCTCGCGGCTATAAGCGCAGCGAGGGGATTGATGATTTTCCGTGGGCTAGGACGCGTTTAAAAGATGATTGCCTCGTGATCAATGTGCTGCGTGGGAACCAGCGTTAGGTGTGGAGTGACAGTGACGCGGCGCATTTCAGCCTTCTCGGCGCGCTGACGCGCTGCCAACGCCCGGCGCGCCCGCACCACACCGATGCCCGCCTCGGCCAGCACCTGCACCAGTTGCTCGTGCTCGTTCCGGGCGGCGTCCTCATCGGCGCTACGCACTTCGCAGAGCGCCTGGCGCACCATCACCAGATAGCCGTTCTGCACCGGATAAGCGCCCGTTACAAAGCCTTTGCCGCCCGGACGCATGTGGGTCGCCACCGCGAAATCATGCCCATCCGCCGTGATGACGCGATGCCGCATTAGCTCATCGCGATACGGCATACAACTACGGACGCTGCCCGCCGGAGGCTGCGTCACATACATCGCCGACCGATGTGAGACGGTCTGCTCACCTTCTGCCTGTGCCACGCTTGCCATGGTCGTTGCCACCCTTCTCGCTTCCGCGTCGTCTCTTCGCCTGCTTTTCGCCTGCTCGTCGCCAAGGGTTTACGCACTGGCACGGTCTGCACAGATAGGTGCGACGGCTGCCTGACGCAGATATCTGTATGCGCATCAGGAACAGCGTGGGATAAGAACGGTCCAACAGGCTCCAATAAGCCGCTGGATATGCCGCTTCGCAAATAAATAACTACGAGCGTTTGGGGGAAATCGCACCCTGTGCATCATGCCTTCATCTATTAAAGCGAGTGAGAAAGAGAAAAGTCGCTCATCCGGTACTTCAGTGCATACAAGACGACCCTCGCAGCCTTAACATACGCTGAGAGTTACGCCGCTATGCCTATGCAATCTTGTGAGCCATCCAGCCCTGCGTCTATAATGCGCGTGCGATAGCTTT